>DNSU01000106.1:13491-13940 GCA_003499585.1 Cyanobacteria bacterium UBA9579
ATAAGATCAAGAGTTATTTTGCCTTCAACTGAGTCATGAAAAACTATATTCACTCCAGCTTTATCAGCAATCATTCTTAAAACCTGTTTAATATCAGAATCTCTTAAATTAAGATTGATCATCTGATTATTTTTATCTATTTTTACTCCACCTTTAAGCTGAATTCCAGCCTGTGCATCATCAATAGTTCCTCTTAATTTGATTTCATTAGGTATCAGAACTTTACCCGGATCTCCTGGTATGCTTGGAACAGCTAATGCAGGGCTTAAACTCATAAACCCTACAAGGTAGGAAATCAAAGTTAACTTTGATAGATTTGTACCGCTTCTATTCATTAATAATAGCTCCTTCACTATCTTTATTGAGATTATTCAAATGGTTGCCGATAAGTCGGTGTAACCAGTTTGATTTCCGGCAAAGAAGAAACTTTTTGAGTTCCCCCGAACATT
>DNSU01000106.1:14026-15050 GCA_003499585.1 Cyanobacteria bacterium UBA9579
TAATTCCTCTGACCGGATCCTGATTCACCTCTCCAATAATTTCCCCTATACCGGCTTTATATATATTACTGCCATATTTGACAACAACCTTGTCAACAGTAATATCTTTAATATGGTAATCAAAAATTAAATCTCCCTTATGAACAAGATAATCACTGTCATCAACATTGATAATAGCTGAAGACCCTGCCGGATCGTAAAGAATTCCACTTACTTTTACTGACATAAGGTTTGTTATTTCAGGACTTGGAGGAATATACATTGGAGGGGAAGGAAGATCACTTACACCTGCCATCAGACTTCTTTCATGAAATGGCTTAAAAGGATTAGATCTACCATAGTTATTTATACTGATAATAACTTTTTCCTCTGTATCTTCAACGACTTCTTTATTTGCCTGATTTTCAGCATTAGAGATGGCTTCAGGTTTTTGTTCCTGAATTACCGGATTTTCAATCAAAACAGGTTTATCGTCTATTTTATTTTGAAATAGACAACCTGACAGCATCGTGATGCATATTAATGATGTAAAAATAATTTGTAGAATGTTTTTCACCATATAATGCCTTTTACACTAATATTAGTGTTATTCTATGAAAATACTGACTAAAGGAGTATCCTACATATACAGTATTTTCATTTTTTGCTTTTAAAAGTATAAATAAATTTAACACGTCACATGAGAAAAATACTCTAAACGTATGAGAAGTCCAAAAATTTTAACCCCAATAAATGATATTAAAGACTTTGACTTAGTTGCAAAGACTAAGTGTAAAAGTGTTTATATTTATCATTCAAATTTTCTGGAAGAAAAGAAATTTAAGTTAATCTCAGATTATATAAATAAAGCTAAAGAACACGGTTTTGAGTTTTATATCAATTTTAAAAGCAATATTAATGAATCTGAGCTTGAAAAAGCCGGAAATCTATTGGAGTTTTTAATTACATGCTCTATTGATGGTATATTGATTAATAGTTTTGATATCTTAGAACTTACAAAAAACCGGAAATTACCATTTAAAGA
>DNSU01000106.1:15126-18090 GCA_003499585.1 Cyanobacteria bacterium UBA9579
ACTTGTTGACTCAGGATTAAACATCCATAACCTTGCTGGAATTGAATTTATCAGCTTATTTCAAAAAATAGAAAATATTAATATTACTGAAGAAATATATGTAAAGAATCTTATAAAAATCAAGAAATATACTCGCTATAACCTTTCTATTGATACCGATCATTTATCATGGATAGCCGATGAAGTTATTAAAAGTAAAGCTGTTGATATGGTCGCAATAAAAGGGGAATTTAAGAAATCAAAAGACCTGCTAAATGCTATTCAGTTAATTGAACAAATCCTTGAAAGCCCAATATTATATAAGAACCAGAAGTTACCGTTTAGAAACCTTGAAAACAATTACTATAAATCAAACCATTTTTCAGGAGAATTTTTAAGTTCAAAAGGCAAAGACTTTAAGTTTTCAGGAAATATTCAGCAGTTTAACTGGAAATTTAAAAGAGTCAGACTGGCGCAAAAGCCTAAATTTGAGACTCTTAAGATTCCCAGATTAAATATCAGGTTAACCAGTTTAGATCAATTAAAAAATCTGAAAAAATACATCAAAAACATTAGATTCAATCCTGTTTATTCTATAGAATACGGGGAAATTATCAATACAGCTGACTTAGCCAGATATAGTTTTAATAAAATTATTGAAAAAGTTAAAAAAGATTGTCTTGACTATGACATAAAATTACAGCTAAGTACTCCTAAAGTATTGAATGAAAGAGACTTTGACAGAGTGTACGAATATGTAAAACTTTTATGTGTTCAATTACCTTATCCATCTTCAATTATAGTAAATAATATCGGATACTGGTGGACAATAGTAAATGATACTGACCTAAACGGAATACCTTTTGAAATGGGGCAAGGATTAAACCTGTTAAATAGCTCTTCAATTCTATGTTTAGCAAATCAGCATAAAATCTCCACTGTTGATTTGAGCAGTTTCACAAATATTGAGAATATAAAACTATGTACAGATAAGATTAAAGACAAAATACCGAATAGAAAATTAACCGTAGCTGGCAGTGTAAGAATTCCAAGCTTAGGATTATGTCCTTTAAACAATGATTCGGCTGTCTTATCACGTCTATCCTGTACAGCTCCTTGCCATCGTGGTAATTTTGCTGTTTCTGATCCTACACTTGGAAGATCATTCCCAATAGCAGTAGATGGTTTTTGCAGGATGCACTTATTTAAAGATCAGGTTTTAGACTTATTTCAGCATTTAAGATATCTCGAAAAAATAGGTATTAATGAATTTGTAATAGATTTTAGCGGTCTTTCAGCTGATTTAGTTCCTGTTTTATTAAACAGATTCTTAAATTCACTAATGCAGGAAAATTACGACTATGATCCTGATTTCCTGACAAACCAATATGAAATGTAAAGTGGGCTAAATAAATTTTACAAGTTTGATTTAAAGGCTAAAATAAAAGTAGATAAGAAATTTATTACTGGAGGAAGTATGATCAGTTGGGATAATTACTTTTTTGAAATAGCCAAAACAATTGCTCTAAGATCAAACTGTATTAGAGCGCAGGTCGGTGCTGTTATTGTAGATCAGAATAAACATATCAAAGCAACCGGCTATAATGGAGTTCCGAGCAAAGTTGTTTCCTGTATGGAAAATGGCTTTTGCTACCGTATAAAAAACAATATCCCTTCAGGTACTCGTTATGAAACCTGCAGATCAATTCATGCTGAACAAAATAGTATAATACAAGCAGGGGAAGAAAACTGCAGAGGCTCTGTAATGTATATCTACGGACATGATCAAATATGTATTCTCTGCAAGAGGTTTATCGTCCAATCAGGAATTTCAAAAGTTTTCTTAAAGAAAAATGATGAAACTGATGTTATAGCTGTCGATGCTGAAGAACTAAGGCATGAACTCAGTCATGTCCAATCTGAATTAGTGGAAAACTAGCAATTTATAAGGAAAAATAAATGCCGGATTTGGTCTGCTTTATAGGATGTATGGGAAGTGGGAAAGATTATCAATCAAAAATATTGATCGATAAAGGTTATAAATTGATTAATTTTGGTGATTCCCTAAGGGAAATGGCATGGGATATTCTCGGATGGGAGCCTAAAGATGATGAAGAATATGATGAGTTTAAAAAAAGCAACATTATCTCGGGTGATGGCTTAATTCAGGGATTATCCGGCCGTCAGTTTTTGCAGAATCTTGGCACTCAGGCTATTAGAAAAAGATTCCCTGATTTCTGGGTAGAATTATGGAAGAAAAAAGTACAGGCAGAAATGGAAAAAGGCAATAGCGTTGTGTGTGCAGATGCCCGTTTTATAAAAGAAGTGGAAGCTGCAATAAGTGCTTCTCCCGACGCCAAAATAATATTCTGCAATTATAAGTCTGATCGATACAACTGTACAGATAAACACGAAACTGAACAGCTGGCTCAGCGTGTTTTAGCTGACGGTTTTACCGATCTTGATCTCGTATCGCACGAATATATTGAAAACTTATCTCAAGTTGCTAAATAATTTTTCAAATATAAATTTCTAATGAACTGCTATTTTTGGAGATGCAGCATTTTTACCAATGGAATAATAGGTAAAGCCTCTATCAGAGATTCTTTTAGGGTCGTACTGGTTTCTGCCATCGAAAATAACAGGCTGCTTAAGGAGGGTTTTGATTTTATCAAAGTCAGGTCTTCTAAATTCGTTCCATTCGGTAACGAGAACTAAAGCATCTGCTCCTTCTAAAGCTTCATAGTTATTTTTAGAATATTCTATTGAATCACCGAATATTGTTTTAGCTTCATCAGCAGCTTTAGGATCATAAGCTTTTATCTTAGCTCCATTATTAAGAAGAGTGTTAATAATGGTAATAGCAGGGGCTTCTCTCATATCATTTGTCCTTGGCTTAAAAGCTAATCCCCATAGGGCAAAGGTTTTACCGTTAACATCGTTATTAAAGTGAGCCATTATCTTATCTATGAATAATAATCTTTG
>DNSU01000058.1:0-4603 GCA_003499585.1 Cyanobacteria bacterium UBA9579
TCTTGACAAACGGGCACACTATATAAGCAGATTTGGCAGGAAATTCATTCTACTTTTATCTAACATCAAGATTGCTCCATAAGAGGTAATTAAAAAATTCTAACTTTTAATTATTTCAATTCTTTAAAATAACGATTTGTATCAAATAGTTAACTTTTTTAATTTTTTTTTCAAAATTAGGCAAATTTAATTCTTTATTATCTTTAATTAATCAGAGTTTGAAGTTTCTCTTTTTGGAAGGAAATTAAAGGATGGTAGGAATACAAAAAGGTTTTGGAATTAACCCCAATTATCAGACTACTAATCTAAATAAGAAGCAAAAAGCTGCCTCAGGGCCAAGCTTTACTGGTGCTTCGGTTGTAGAAGATAATCAGGGTAGATCACGTCATTCTTTTTTCTTGCCAATTTCTAAAAATGCAGAATTAGAAATCATTAAGCTGGAAAACGGTAAGGCCACATCTGTTTCTGTGGATGAAAAATCCAGTAAAGCTGAAGGTCCTTTAAAAATCTGGAATCCAGACCTTGGTTCAGTTACCCCTAATGCGCAGATTTTATACAAATTCAAAGTTAACGGACAGGATTATCTTGATAATACAAAAAAGATGTTCGTTAATGGTAGTGAATACAATGTTGCTCCAAGTTTACAGAGACCAAATTTAACCCAGCCGCACCAAATGTATCATTTAATGCCGGATAATTTTAATCCTTCTAATAAATTTAACAAAGATGGCAGTGATATAAGAAGAAATCATTTTAATAAATATAATGGAACCTTAAATAATATTACTGACAAATTAGACTATGCAAAGAATCTTGGTGCAGCCAGAATAATTAGTACGCCTGTTGTTGGCCAGGATCAGATTTCAAGTCATGGTTACTGGACTACAAATCCTTATCAAATTACTTCAACTGTAGGAACAATTAATGACTTTAAAAATATGCAGGTAGAACTGTATAAAAGAGGCATGGGTTGGATATCTGATGGTGCTTTTGTAAATGAAGGGTGGGAAGGTGTTCACCTTTTAGACTTATTAAGGTATGGTAATCAGTCTTATGCTAAAAACTGGTTTGAAACCTTTAATTTTCCTGATCAAAAAATAAAAGTAGGTGTTTTACCTAAAGAGAAAAACTCAGAAGCATTTAAAAATTTCGATATAAAAATAATTAATGGACCTATAAAGATAGATCAATTTGGTCCTGAACAAAATGATGAATATGATCCTAAAAAACCTACACAAATCCAGTTATACGACAGACGTCTTGTAACTGAAGATCAAATGTACAATCAGGAAGAAATTAGAAGTTATGCTGTAAAAAATTTATCAGATCCAAATGCAATAAAAACATATAAGGATTCTGTCCAGCCATTAACTTTTGAGGTAACCCCGGAAGAAGTAAGAGAAAAGTTCACAAACTGGGAAAATGACAGCGACGAGAATTCATTCAGAGATAGTCTGTTGCAATGGAATAATTTTGAATTTGTATCATTCGATGAAAGCGGTGGAATTACCTTATGGGATGGTAACAAAGATATTGCAAAATTAAGATTTACTAATAATGAAAAAGCTCCTGCAAAGGATACTTCCATATTTGGTAAACTATTTGGCAGTAACAAAAGTGAAAAGTATGAAGAAATAAACAAGGCAATCTCTCAGGTACAGGATTATATTGTACAGGTTGGAGGCTACTGGACTAATGAGGTTGATAAGACATTAACTGAGTATACTGCAAGAGAATTAAGTAAAAAATTAAGTCCGGAAAATTTAAATCTATCACCTGAAAGAAAAGCTAAAGCAATTTTTACGGCAATAAAAGAATTAGCTCAAACTCAAGACCCGAATAAAAAAGGCTCAAATGTCTTACCTGAAAAAGTTGTTGATTTAATTAATGATGGTCAGCTTACTCAGGAACATATTCAGAACCTGCTTGAAAGCCAATATAATTCTGAAACTGGTAAATATGAAGGCTCATATAATCTTCAAACAGCACCATTGCCAGAAAATATTCTTGATGGCGTGATGTCATTTCCACTAGATGGAATAGAATTTCCAAAAGAAATTAGCTCAATCCTCTCGAGTCCACACATCAAAAAACTTGCAACAAATCTTGATGAAGTGGGTAAAAAATCAAGATATGAACTCATAGATAGTCCAGAATATGAACAAATGAGTTCAACGTACAAAAAACTCGATAAAGTATATCAGGAAAACATAACCCCGGTTATTAAAGAAGTTATCGAATCCAGCAAAGTCAGAAATAAACTGCTTGATGAAGATGGCGAACTAAGTACTGAAGGTAAAGAACTATTCAGACTTGTAGCTAGTGATCTGGTTAAATATGTTGTTGTAAAATCAATAGCTAATATGACACCGTCTAAAGAAAGCTTGGATAAGGGCTTAACTCTTGACTATAGTGATAAAAACTCCCCTGGCAATCCATATAAAACCTTACATAATAAAACCTACGAAAATATACTTTATCTAAGCAGGTCATCACCTAAAAATGCTGCTGAAAGTATAGTCGAATCACTTAAAGACGGACTTGTCAGATTTACAAATGATGATAAAAGACAATTAGCTAAATATTTAGACACAAGATTATCCAACATTGATACTGATTTAGTAAAAACTTCAAAATTACTTGTTAATAAAACTGAATCAGGCCTCGAATGGAGAATTGATGCTGCTAAAGATATAGCCGACATTGATTCAGTAAAAAATAAAGAAACTAACTTTGAAAATGCCCTGGAAGATATTACCAAATTCTGGAATAAATTCTTTACTCAAGTAAGAAAACACAATCCAAAAGCTTATATAATAGCAGAAATTACTGACTTTGATCCTTTAATGGGAGGCAAAGCTCATGGTCGCTATAAAAATCCTGTAGATGCCGAAACCAAATTCACAGAAGAATCAGGTGCAACAACTCCTACAGAATACACCTATATGTTTACTGGCCCTTCACGAATAGTTCACGGTGGACTTGAAGGAGAATTTGGTAATGCGAATCACTTTGATAATATTTCAGATCTTATGAACACCATCTTGATTGATGGATGGGGTAAAAATGGTACAGGAACTTTAAATGGACTAATTGATAAAGTTAATTATGCACACGTAAGCCCGGGAAATCACGACAAACCAAGATTACTACATGGATACGCCCTTGATATTGCGGATTTCTTCTATAAAAATGATGCTCAGGCATATTCAAAAGCTATGACTGACTCTGTTAATAGTACATTCACATCCTTGCCTTCTGAATTAAATCTAAGTAAAGATGCACAAAATACTATCCTGAAAACAATAGAGAATCTTGCTCATAGTAAAAATAAAGAATATTTTGCCAGAAGATCTTTCGTCCATAACTGGGAAGATATTATTAAGGCTGCTAAAGAAAAGTCGCCTGAAATTCAACAACTTGCACAGGATACGCAAAAAGCTCAGGCGCTTGAAAATCTTGTTCACAAGAAATTTCTACAACCTGCAATGGAAAAATATAAAGCCCTAATGAACATACTGGTTGCAATGCCGGGTAATCCGACAATTTATGCAGGTGACGAATTAGGCGAAACAGGCTTTGAAACTTCCTCCAAAAATGTATATGTACAAAACAGAAACCGCCTCCACTGGGAATGGCTGGATAAAGATTTCATTAATGACTTTAACAAAGATGTAAGCAGTATTTTCAATTTAAGAAATGATAAAAAGCTTACTCCGCTTGTTAATGGTCATACTATAGTTCTTAAACAACAGAAGAATAAAAATAACCTCTCAGCTATATATAGATATAATAATCAAAGAGATGTTATTGCAGTATTAAACAATAAAGGACTTAATAATACACGTGATGCATACAGAGTAGCCCCTGATAACCTTGATAAAATAGATCTGGGCTATAATGGAAAGCTTGGTATTCCGGGTGGTTTACAGGAAGGAACAATATACAAAAATATTGATTCTAATGATACTCATGTATATATAGTCAAAAATAACTCTATAGTCAGAGAAGATGGGGGAAAAATTGAAATAAACGGTCCTTCACTGCTTCTATATAGAGAGAAACCATTCACAAATTCCATTGCTGATTCATATATAACCAAACAAAATAAACCTGAAACTTTAAATTTAAATGTTTAAACTCTATGACATATACATTCCATATTAATACCTTATTTCCTACCCTGATTATTAAAATAATCAGGGTTATTTTTTGAATCAGGATTAAGGCCATATTAAACAGCTCAATATCCAGAATAGTACTGGATTGCAGCGTAGGAAAAACTAAAATGTGATTGTAAAATGAGTGATTTTGTGATCTAATAATAAACTGAGAAATCAATTATTGGAGGATAAAATGGAGAGAACATTCGTTGCTATCAAGCCCGATGCAGTTCAAAGGGGTCTTATTGGTGAAGTTATCCAAAGATTTGAAAAAAAAGGTTTTAAAATCATTGGTATGAAAATGATTCATCTAAGCAGAGAATTAGCCGAGCAGCATTATGCCGAGCACAAAGGCAAACCTTTTTATGAAAATTTAATTGAGTTTATCACCAGCGGGCCTGTTGTAGCAATGGTTCTTCAGGGAATAGACGTTATTTCTT
>DNSU01000058.1:4665-8602 GCA_003499585.1 Cyanobacteria bacterium UBA9579
AGACGTTATTTCTTTAGTAAGAAATATGATGGGTTCTACCAATCCACAAAATGCAGCTCCAGGGACAATTAGAGCCGATTACGCACAAATTTCAGAAAGAAATATAGTACACGGTTCAGACGGCCCTGAAAGCGCAAAAAGAGAAATTGCATTGTATTTCAATGATTCTGAGCTTGCAACTGCTTGGAATCGTGATTCAGGTAAATGGATAACAGAACCTAAATTTCGATAAATCTAATTATAACTATTAATGGAGTATGCATATAGAGAAAATCTAGCAGCATACTCCATTAGGTTTATGCTAGTATAGTATAGGAATATTTACTGTCTGGAATGATTGGAGATATATGATGAGCGAAATGCCATCAGAAAATTGTGTACTACAACACCAAAAGCATTTTGATTATAAGCTTATTAAAAAATGCCCTGAAACACAAGCAAGAGCCGGAGTTTTCCAAGCCCCTCATGGAATAATTAACACGCCCGTTTTTATGCCAGTCGGGACAAATTCTGCAGTCAAAATGATGACTCAGGATCATTTGTATGCAACCCAGGCAGAAATTATACTTTCCAACTCATATCATTTGTTTTTAAGGCCGGGACATAAATTGATCGAAAAAGCAGGTGGATTACATAAATGGATGAATTGGAACAAGCCGATTCTTACAGATTCCGGAGGCTTTCAGGTCTTTAGCCTATCTGAACTGAGAAACCTCACAGAAGAAGGAGTAACTTTTAAAGATCCAAAGGATGGCAGCAGGTATTTTATGAGCCCGGAAATATCTATGGAAGTTCAAAATAGCCTTGGCGCTGATATCATCATGGCTTTCGATGAATGTGCTCCATACCCCTGTGATTACAATCAGGCGAAAGAAGCAATGGAAAGAACCCATAGATGGCTCGAAAGATGTCTAAAAGCTCATAAAAGAGAAGATCAGGCATTATTTCCTATAGTTCAGGGATCGGTATATGATGATTTAAGAGCAGAAAGCGCTAAAATAATAGCGTCAGTAGAATCACATGGTTATGCCATTGGCGGAGTCAGTGTAGGCGAACCAAGTGAATTAAAAAACCGAATAGTGGAAATAACTACACCATTGCTCCCGGAAAATAAACCAAGATACCTAATGGGAGTAGGAACTCCTGAAGATCTTCTTGATGGAGTACTAAGAGGTATTGATATGTTTGATTGCGTCATGCCATCAAGAATAGCCAGACATGGTAGCTTTTTTACGCCAACAGGCAGAGGTGTCATAAAAAATAAAGAATTTGAAGAAGATTTTTCACCATTAGTAGAAGGCTGTGAGTGTTATGCATGCCAAAATCATTCAAGAGCCTATATCAGACATTTATTTAGAGTAAAAGAAGCAACAGCAAGCATCTTAATGACAATTCATAATATTCATTATCTTGTAAAATTAATGCATGATACCAGAGATGCAATACTTAATGATAACTTTATGGGATTTTATCAGGAGAAAATGTCTTTAATCCAAAGCAAATAATATAAAAGTTTTACAAAAACCAGGCTGGATATATGCAGCCTGGTTTTAAATATCTAATATTCCTAGTTACTTAACAGTTTCTTCAGATTGCACTATTTCTTGCGGTATAGTAACAACTTCTTTGTTGTTTAACGCTCTTAGTATAAAACTAACAATTGCAACAATCGCAATAGCAACACTAAAGCTACATATGATCATCATATTAGCCTTGCTAATAATGAAATAGGCCAAACCTGCTAAAATCATACAGGCTGGAATTGTAAATACCCAGGCTGTTACGATACTTCCAACAATACCCCACTTAACAGCTGAAGCCCTTTGAGAAACGCCTACCCCCATAATTGATGTTGAAATAACATGGGTTGTACTAAGAGGTATACCGAAATGTGATGCTGTTAAAATTATTGTAGCTGCTGATGTTTCTGCAGCAAAGCCATGAATAGGTTTTAGCTTAATAACTTTACTGCCCATGGTTCTGATAATTTTCCAGCCGCCTGACATAGTTCCGCATGCCATTGTCGTAGCACATATTACTATTACCCATAATGGAACATGAAATTCTGCCATATATCCTGAGCTAAATAAGGCAAGTGCTATTATCCCCATAGTCTTTTGTGCATCATTTGACCCGTGGCTTAATGCCATTAGCCCTGATGATACCAACTGTAATTTTCTAAAGTGCTTATTAGCCTTGTCTGGATTTGCCTTAAAGAATAAGTGCATTAGGATTAGCATAAAAATAAAGCCAATCCCTAATCCTAAAACAGGAGACGTAACCATTGGAATAATAACTTTCTGATAAACTTTTTCAGCTTTAACGCAATCAATTCCCGCATGTACAACTGCAGCACCTATAAGGCCGCCAATCAATGCATGGGATGAACTGGAAGGTAAGCCTTTATACCATGTAAACAAATTCCAGATAATTGCACCTATTAGTGCACATAAGATTACAGATTGTGTCACTACATTTGCATCAACAATGCCTTTACCAACAGTTGCTGCTACATGAGTTCCCATAAGGGCTCCAATAAATTCCAGACTGGCTCCATACATAACGGCATGTCTTGGCGTTAAAACCTTAGTAGATACAACTGTTGCAATAGCATTTGCTGCATCATGAAAGCCATTAATGTATTCAAAGACTAATGCCGCAGCTATTACTATAATTAATAATATTAATATTTCCATAAAAATGTCACTCTTTCTTTATGATCTCTAAAATTACATAATTATAGAAAATTATTAACCGTGCTTTAATACAATATGAACCACTGTATCTGATACGCTAAAACAAGTGTCTAAAGCATTTTCAATATCTTTATAAATGTCTCTTAGCTTTATTACGGTTAATGCGTCGCAATCTCCGCAGAATAATTCATCCATAGCTTTGTATAAAATTTCATCACCATGGGTTTCTATTTCTTTCATTCTATAATTACTCTCAGTAATTTGTGCAATCTGACAAACTTTTTTCAGATGAGAAACAATATAAATTAGTTCATCTGTAGCTTTAACAAGTGTTTCAGCTTGTTTTTTCATATTGTCATTATGAATATCAAGCCTGTATACTCTTAAATTTACGCATGCTTTAACTATTTTTTTAGTGATTTTATTTAAAAGAGCTGCTACATGCTGTATATCTTCTCTGTCAATAGGTGTAATAAAAGTTGCATTAAGCTGGCATAAGGTTTGTTTAGCCAGGTCATTACTCTTGTGCTTAAGTCTTTTAGCCTCGATTAGCCTATCCTCATTGAGTCCCTGATGCATAATATCATTAAAAAGGATCGCAGCTTCACGACAGACATTAGCACTTTCCTCAAAATAAGAATAAAATATTTTATCTTCAGGGGGTAAAATCTTCTGCAAAATGTTAAATTTCATACTTTCATGCTCCTGTAATTTAATAATGATGACAGCTATATAATAATTATTTAACAATCATAAATTATATAGAATACTTTTTTACTAAAAGTAAAGATTTAATAATAATTACACTGTGATCTGTGCGCTTTCTTTGAGCCTCATGTTACCGATTTACAGATTATTTATCTCTCCTTTTCTTTTTGCTCTTATAAGCTTTGCATAATAAGCAATTTAACTCAAAATACTGTTTTTATATATATAAGGAGCTTTAAAATCAATTTAATGTGGAGGAATACTTTGTTAAATCATGAGTTAATAAATTATGTTATGGATCCAAAATCAGCTCAGAAAAGTGAAATAAGAGAGGTTTTTAATCCTTATAATTCTAATAATTGTGCCAGTGATACAAGTAAAATTAAATATGCTATTAATATTTTTATCCAAATCATAAATTCTATCCATAAAGAATTTGGTAATGAAAAATGCAAATAGTTAAGTAGTGGCATACCTGAAATCTTAGAAGCTGTCTTGTTAAAGTTGGTGACACAGTCACCTTTTCTAAACTC
>DNSU01000119.1:0-2515 GCA_003499585.1 Cyanobacteria bacterium UBA9579
CCAGGCATTATTAAGAGCAGACACATACGGCATGTATTATTAATCCTCACAACGATACAAATTCTCTCACCTAATTAACTCCTCTCCACTGCAAATATCCTCTACGAAAACCCGGTGAAAGCCGGGTATTTTTCTTTTTTAAGGGCAGCGAAAAGATCATAAAAAGAAGAACAGGTTGTTAACCTGTTCTTTTGAAAAATAAGTGATTTAAGATTAGTATTCTATACCTTTGCGAGCCATAACTCCCATATTGAAATAATGCTTGATAGGTTGCATTTCTGTTACGAGGTGAGCCATTGCTACAAGTTCAGGATGTGCACGACGGCCTGTAAGTACGATTTCAAGATTTTGAGGTTTATTTTGTAAGGTTTCTTTAACTTCTGAAATTTTAATCATTCCAAGATCAGCACATATATTGATTTCATCAAGAATGATTAATTGGTATTTATTACTGTTAATTGCATCTTTAGCAAACTGCCAGCCTCTTTTAGCTTCTTTGTAGTCTTCCATACTAACATTATGAGAGTAAACTACACGATCCAGACCAAACTGTGCCACTTCTAAATTTGGCATTAAGTTTGATGCAGAAGCAATTTCGCCGTAATAATCTGTTGAATGCTCGCCTTTGGTAAACTGAATAATTAAAACTTTCCACCCATGCCCGATAGCTCTTAATGCTAGACCTAATGATGCAGTAGTTTTTCCTTTTCCATCGCCGGTATAGATTTGAATATATCCGTGTTCTAGCACTGCTCTTTCCCTCCACTATCCTGCTATATAGTTCTCTCTCTTTTTTTGATAAGCCAGCTATTATTTTTAGGTTATCAACTCCCCCTCAATAAACTTCTGAACTGCCTCATATACTACTATAGAGTTTTTTTCATGAATGAGCAAGTTTTTTTAATAAAAATACAATGTATATATGAATACTCATTTGAAACGCGATTTATTGAGCGGTTATATAATAGTAATTCAAAGAAAAATTATGTGGCTAAAATCCTAGCTATAAATTTACATTAACATTTTTAAAATGGCATGTTGTGCTTGATTTTATTGAATTGGGGATTTTAATAACAAAAATTAACTTTATATTGGTTTAATTATCTTAAAGAACTCTTGATACATAGAATTAGCCTTAATATGCGGAATCTTTTTAAAACTATTCACGCATCATTTCTTCAAACTATTTCTCAAATTCATTTATGCAAATTTGAAAATAAGAAATTGTAGCTACACTATTAATAAATGGCTAAAAGCCTGATTTTATTTAAGGTTTTAACTTATTAATACCCTGGCTAGCCGAAATAATTCCTATGTTTTTAACTTTATTCTGCTTTTTATCCACTACCAGCACAAAATCTTTATAATCATAAAAGTCATATTGTGCATTAACAGGCTCTATTTTGTATTTTGAGCCATATAAATTTAAAGCTTTTTCTTTGGATAAATCCTGCGGAATTATGTTTATCCAGCTAAGCAAGCCATTATCAAAAACTATTAATGCTTTTTTATAATGCTTTTTAGCTTTTCCAAGCTCACTATCAAGAGTATAGATTGCAACGGAGGAAGATTCATCTTTTCTATAAGCCTCTACATCAGGGAAATTATTTTTAAAATCTGCTTCAAGACTAATCCCTGGCTCTAAATCAAGAAATTTTACTTTCATTAAACTACTTAAATCAGGAATGCCATTTATCAAAGCTATCTCTGTATTAGTATGCTTTCGAATCTCAAAAATATTTATACTTTTTGCCAGATTATGACTTTTATCAGTAGTGATATTAAAAAAGTCATAATCATAATAATCAACAATTTTACTGTATTTTTCATTAATATTACGTGGTTTGCCATACAGATCAAGCATTTCTGACATTTTGACCTGCTCATTGAAAGTAAATTCCAACCAATCCAGCTTGTCATTCCTAAAGCCAACTCTGATCCTTTTATACACATCTTTATTAGCAGGCTCAGTATTAAATATAATTATACCCAAATCAAGCTTCTGGGCTTTAGCATCAGGAGCTAGTTTGACAAAATCACTAACTGTTGTTGTGCCAAACTTTAATTTATCAAGCTTATACCCCTTAATATCCTGCCAGTCCATATTACTATCAGGAAATTTACAGGCAGAAAGTAATATAACCACTATTAACAAGCCTAATATCTGGAATTTTTGACAATAATTTTTCATTAAACAACTCATTTATATATTATTGTTATTCATTATAACGAACGTTCAAAAAGATTGCGTGGTCTATTTATTCTATTTAATTAAGAAAAATATTAACCCTTTTATTCCAAATAGTGCACTGTCAATTGCGAGTCATGAATCGTAGCTATAAAAACAATCATACTTGCGAAGCAATCTTTCCAGCGCTAAAGTAGGGTGGGTATCTGAGTCAAGCATAGCTTCTATAATACAATTTAATTACTTACCCACCAGCACTAATTAATGCACCGTTATTCCGAGCAAAGCGAATAATCTTTTACCGTAATACTAACGCTTTCATACTTT
>DNSU01000119.1:2630-4308 GCA_003499585.1 Cyanobacteria bacterium UBA9579
CAAAAGAAAGAAAACCCGCGGCCATTTACGGCTGCTAGGAACTTAAATTGTTGCTTATATTCCATGACGCACCAAACTCGCTGCGCTCAAACAAGTGGTGCTAAAGCCTACATTCGACGTTCCTGCATCCGTAAGTAGTTATATTGTTATGTTATTTATGTAGCTCAACGTTAAATCAAGCCTCTATTATTTTATAGAGTCAATTTTGAGCTTACAAATTGATTTTGACATTCTCATAAAAAACCTCTATGCTTTAAGTTTGGAAATATTATTAACAAGGTTTTTAATAAATGAGTAATAAAGTTTTCTTTTTTGGAGCAGGATTTTCAAAAGCAATTAATGGTGATTATCCTTTACTTACAGGAAAGGATGGTTTAACAAATAGGGTTTTGCGTGATCTCAAAAATGATAATGGAGATGATTACGAAAAAAAATCAATACAACAACACTTTAAAGAAATACCACAAAGTTTAACTGATAATATTGAAGAACTTTTGACATATCTTTCAAGTGATTTACCGTGGAAAGATGAACGACAAAAAGCAATGAATAAAGCTTTATACATTGATATAACAAATAAAATAGTTAAAATTTTTGAAAGCATTAATAATTATGATTTTGCCGATTGCAATAGCAAACAATTTCAAAAAAATAAAGCATTATGGGAATTTATATATAAAGAAAACATAACATGTGTCTCTTTAAATTATGATTTGTTATTGGAAAAAAATTTGATTGCGGCTTCCAACATAATAAAAAAACAAGATGAAATGATAATAAACATACAAGAAGAAGATTCATGTGGAAAATTTTATAAGATACCCATTTTAAATATTATAAATAGAGTATCTAATAGTTGTAGTTATCGTTATGAATTACCTGAAATACTAAAATTACATGGTTCAATAAATTGGCTATATTCAAGCATAAGTCCATCCGATTCGATTTTCTATAGAGATTTTCAAAAAGTCGAAAATAATTTAATTGAAGATTTAGTGCCATTTATAATACCTCCTATTCTTGATAAGAATAGTTTTTATAACAATAATACTCTGAAGTCTATTTGGAAAAGAGCGCATACAAGTATTAAGTCAGCAGAAGAAATTTACATCGTAGGTTTTTCTTTTCCATTGACTGATTTGCCTATTAAATTATTATTTCAATCAGCATTAAGAAAAAATAATGATGTTAAAGTTTATGTTATAAATCCTGATAATAGTGACGAGTTTAAAAGTAGATATAAACACATATTTACTGAAGAACAATTACAGTGGGATTTTTGCGGCATCGATAACTCTTTAGAAAAATTTATTAATAATAAAGTTTTAAACAATAATCTATCTGAAGCTTTATAATTCTATTCTATTTTTTTAAACTAAATTAGTTTGTAGGTTGGGTAAAATTAATTTTACCCAACAATTTATGATATCAACCAACAAATTGTAGCCAAATGGCCACTAAATTGGGGCCACATGGCCACCAAAAACTATGCTATACTAATAAAAATAGCCCTCCTGTCATTGCGAGGTGCCAAAGGCACTTATCTAAACTCAACAATCATGGGCTTAATACCAAGATTAATGACAAGGTAAAAGGTGGCTGTGCCACCCGAAGCAATCCACTGGATAATATTACTTTTTTGGATTGCTTCAGGCTAAAGCCTTCGCAATGACAAAAG
>DNSU01000119.1:4382-4574 GCA_003499585.1 Cyanobacteria bacterium UBA9579
TAAAGCCTTCGCAATGACAAAAGCAAAACACCCAATATATCTGATTAAAACACACCTAAATAAATTCACGACATCCACAAGTATTATCACAATTAATTTTTTCAAGCACCGACCAAATGGCCACTACCTCAACCCCTCACCAATAAAGCATTTCCAAAATCAAAAAGGCGCAAAACAGGTGCAAAAGGGTTG
>DNSU01000119.1:4653-5284 GCA_003499585.1 Cyanobacteria bacterium UBA9579
TGCAAAAATCAGCAAAAATAAAAATCACTAAATCTATCAAAAAACCCTTAAATTAGCATCTCTCTTTTATATACAGATTCAATTCTTCTTCAAAAGCACTTAATAACTCTGATTCGGGAACTTTTTTTATGATTTCACCTTTTTTGAAAATATACCCCTCACCGATGCCTCCTGCAATGCCGATGTCTGCGGCTTTTGCTTCGCCGGGGCCGTTTACTGCGCAGCCCATTACTGCAATGGTGATGGGGGTTTCAAGGTTTTTAAACTTTTCTTCTACTTTTTTAGCTAAATTGATGAGGTCTATCTGGCATCTGCCGCAGGTTGGACAGCTTATCAGGTTGATTCCTCTTTGTCTTAGGTTTAAAGCTTTTAGGATTTCATATCCCGCAAAGACTTCTTCAACTGGATCATCGGTTAAAGAAACTCTGATTGTATCGCCAATGCCTTTAGAAAGGAGTGTGCCTATTCCTATAGATGATTTTATCAGACCTGTTTTTAGTGTTCCTGCTTCTGTAACACCAAGATGCAATGGATAAAGGACTAGCGATGCTATTTTTTCGTAAGCTTCTATCATAGTAGGGACATTACTGGATTTAAGAGAAATTTTAATTAAATCAAAATCTAAATCTTC
>DNSU01000119.1:5344-5613 GCA_003499585.1 Cyanobacteria bacterium UBA9579
ATTAAATCAAAATCTAAATCTTCAAGGATTTTCACATGCCGCATAGCACTAACAACAAGACTATCAGCTATATCTTCAGGGTTATGAGATAAGTCTTTTTCTAAAGAACCAGAATTTACACCTATTCTTATAGGAATTTCTCTTGTCTTAGCAAGCTTTACCACCTGTTCTATATGTTCTTGCTTGCCTATGTTACCGGGATTTAGCCTTAACCCATCTATACCCTGATTAATTGACTCAATAGCCAGCCTGTAATCAAAATGAATATC
>DNSU01000115.1:0-163 GCA_003499585.1 Cyanobacteria bacterium UBA9579
CCCATAATTGTATTGTAAAAAGTTAAAAATAAAATGCCGATTGCTCCTGTTTTAATTCCTCCCGCAGTTCCTCCGGGCGAACCTCCTATAATCATTAAAAATACTATAAACAGGAAAGTTCCTACGTTTATCTCTCCAAAATCAATCGAGTTAAAACCGGCGG
>DNSU01000115.1:245-7950 GCA_003499585.1 Cyanobacteria bacterium UBA9579
CCGGCGGTTCTTGGTGTTGCTGATTGAAACCATGCATTGTTGAATTTATCCGCAATACTCATTCCGCTCAAAACACCGTTATATTCAGATATATAGAAAAATATTGTTCCAAAAACGAGTAAAGCTAATGTTGTAGTTAATACTAAAACAGCCATTGGATGAAGTTTTTTACGTTTAAATATGTTAGGTAATAAAACTGAAATAGCAGGAGAAATACCACCTAAAATAAACAATAAAGAAACTGTATAAAGTATAATCGGGTTACTTTGATAATCCATCAGGCTTGAAGCTTTTAAGAAAAATCCTGCGTTACAAAATGCTGATACGGATGTAAATATACCTTGTTTTAGTGCATATAAAAAGGAGTTTTCTGTTTGCATAAAACAAATTACAAGAATAAAGGCTCCAATAAATTCAGCTATAAAAGTAAATTTAAAAATCAATTTTAGTGATTTTCTTATTTCTTCCTGACTTTCAACATCAAAAATACTTCTTACAGTTTTTTCCTGCGACAATGACATCCTTTTCCCTAAAAGAATAAAAATAATTGAAGTGAATGACATAATGCCTAATCCACCCGCTTGAATAAGCAAAAGTATTATAAATTGTCCCAAATTTGTAAAATCTTTGCCCGTATCTAATACAACAAGACCCGTTACACAAACAGCACTGACAGAAGTAAAGATGGCATCTAAAAAAGAAATTCCTTTCGTTGTTGCAAAAGGTAGAGCAAGCAAAATAGACCCTAATAAACACAGCAAGAAAAATGTAACCGGTAAAATTCGTTCAGGATATTTTGTTATAGATGCAAACCAATTATCATTTTTTAAATCTAATAATATATTTTTATTTGATTTATTTTTTTTCAATACAGTCTATTCCTTTAAAATTGCCAACACAAGTCTAACATGAATACAAACAATATTTATTTGCTTCTTAGTTGTCCGAAGCTGGGGTACTGATCACAATTCATGATACTTTTGAAGTCGGAAGCGAAGAGGGAAATGTTTTCGACTTTATAGGATTTAACACAAAAATGGGATATTAAACTATACTGGCTAAAACTCTTGAAATACACTGAAAGGCCCATTCAATTTCTTCTTCAGTAATAATTAAAGGAGGAGCTATCCTTATGATGGTTTCATGGGTATCCTTACATAATAGGCCTTCTTGTTTCAGCCTTTCGCAATAAGGTCTGGCTGATACATCCAAATCTATTCCTATAAACAATCCTTTTCCCCTAATTTCTTTAATACGAGGATTATCTATAGTTTTAAGTTTTTGCATGAATAATTCACCAAGTTCAGCTGATCTTTCAATTAAGTTTTCCTCTACCATCACTCTGAGAGCAGTTCTTGCTACTGCACAACCCAGAGGATTTCCTCCAAAGGTACTACCATGATCACCAGGACCAAATACAGATAATATTTCTTTTTTAGAAAGAATGGCAGATACCGGATAGAATCCCCCTGATAATGCTTTACCGATTATAATGACATCAGGCTCAACATTTTCGTAGTTAAAAGCAAATAATTTTCCTGTTCTACCGAGGCCGGTCTGGATTTCATCAACCATAAATAACACTTTGTTAGCTTTACAAATTTGCTCAACCTCTTTTAGATAGCCCTCTGGAGGAATTATAATTCCTGCTTCACCCTGAATAGGCTCAACTAGAAAGGCACAGGTATTTGGGGTTACAGCATTTTTAAAAGCCTCAATATCCCCGTAAGGAATAATTTTAAACCCTTCAGAAAAAGGTCCAAAATCATCTTTATATTGTTGTTCACTTGAAAAGCCAACTATTGTAGTGGTTCTACCGTGAAAATTATTTTCACAAACAATAATTTCTGCTTTATTATCAGGAATTCCTTTAATCCTATATCCCCATCTGCGGGCAGCTTTTATAGCGGTTTCCACTGCTTCAGCACCGGTATTCATAGGCAATACCATTTCAGCACCGGTCAAATCAGTTAATTCTTTATAAAATAATGGCAATTGACTATTACGAAAAGCTCTTGAAGTCAAAGTAACATTAGCAGCCTGTTCTCTTAATGTTTCAAGGATTTTAGGATGACAATGTCCGTGATTAACAGCCGAGTATGCACTCAAGCAATCCAGATATTGGTTTCCTTCAACATCATATACCCACACTCCTTGCGCTTTATCAATAACTATGTCTAAAGGATTATAGTTTCTGGCACCTAAACCATCCTCTAAATTCACATAATCCTGTGTTGTTTCAGGCTTAATATAATCTAAATTCATTCCTCAACTCCTCATTTTAAATTAAAAATCAACTTACTTTATTATGCTAAACACAAAAGATAAATTAAACACCTAAACAAATTTCCTAGTGTTAAGAAATTTGTAATCTCTTTAATCCTAAATATGTCAGAATTATCGGTTTTTTTGTCTCATACAAGATTATTTTTTCTATGATTTACCTTTATGTTCAACCTTTTTTGAGCTTTAATAAATTTTACCTGCTAAAGACAAATAAGGAAAACATATAAATGATTAATAAGGTTATAAACATATCCCCAAACCCCGTACCGCAAAACACAAGCAGGATTCTTACACACCCTAATATCAAACAGAAATATCAAGATGAATATAATCCAATAAACAAGAGCAGCAATAAATCCTTGTTTGAAAGCATAATAAACTTTACAGGTTCAACCCTTGAGAAAACTAATTTACCTCTAGTAGCAATAATAAGCAACTTTGACCAAAAAGTTGTAGATATTGATGGAGATAATGAACCTGATTTATCCCATGGAGACACAGTAAGCAGAATAATAAAAGGATTTTACCCTAAAGTTCACATAAAACCCGTAAAAATAAAAAGCAATGAAGATGGTTCATATGATATGAGTGAACCTATTTCCAGATTAAAAGAATTATCAGAACTAATTGACAAAAATGAACCTGTAAAAGCTGTAAACCTCACACTAGGACAGGAAATCTCTATTAATGCACTAAGAGAGCTTACAAAATTACCTCTTAATAAAGAGAATTTAAAAGATCATAAAGAACAAATATGTGAATGGATAAAAAAACCAACTATTCCCTTAGCAATAAAAACCATCATGGATATTGGCAATCCCGGTAAATCTGACAGACTAATTCAGGAATTCAAAATATATAATGAAGTCATAGAGTCTATTGAAAATATTACTAAAAAAGGCATTCCTGTTTATGTTAGCGCAGGGAATCAGGGCCCGGAATTTTTTAATATCCTTATTCTGGCAAAAGGTGCTATTCCTGTTGGCATGCAGGATGCACAGGGGAGAACAAACCCGTTTTCTGCAAACAATTCTTTAATAAATCGTTATGAGCAAGGGGTTTATAATATATCTATAGTTAACAACAAAGACGGTTCTATAGCTGGTTATGATATAACAGGTGATAATAAACCTGAAGTCTTACCTAAGGAAGTTAGCGGCAAAGAACCTATAATAAAAGCCTACTTAGGAAAAAAAGTAAATGATATTTTGGCCACAGAAGAAGATTATTCAAGATTGATAGAAATATTGAATAATGCAGAACGTATAAGAAAAATAAAAAATGAAGCATTACACAGTGGAGACCCTGAGCAGGTGAAACTGGCTAAAAAAATTAAAGATATAACTACTGCTGCTATTGGGTCCACTTTTGACGAAGATGCAATGGAAAGAAAATCTTCCAAAGTTCTTTTTCCCATTAACATGATCGCTAATTTATACAAATTAAACCCGGATACAGTAGATGATTTAAAAGCTAACGGAAATTATGTCAATGCATCTTTGCAGCTTATATTTAAAACTGATAAAGCTGGAAAAATATATTATGATCCTGACAATTCAGGTCGCCCGGCAATAAATCGATTAATAGGAAGCTCAGGTTCAGTACCTAAAGCTATAGCTATGGACATAAAAAAAGAAAATTCTAAAAAATAAAAAGAGAGATTCAAATTTGAGTCTCTCTTTTTATCTAATTATTTCTTATTAATTAAGCTTCTTTTTTGAATATTGCAATACTGTGTTTTGATAAATTAATGTCAAGCATGCCTGCTTTTGTTGTCAAGACAGCATTATTATTGGTAAATCCTGAACCACCAAACTCTTTTGCATTACTGTTAAGAACTTCTTTCCAATGACCAACCGGAAGTTCAAGACTTCTTACGGTGAATTTAGCCTCATCTCCATCACCAAAGTTCCTATCGCCAAAATTCATTACAGCCAGCATCTCATTATTACCCTCTTTGCGTAATATATGTAAAACCTTGGGATCTTTGTAATGGTATGTTTTTATATTACCCCAATTAGCTTTACCATTATTTAAAGCTGGATTTTCTTCAACAACTTTTTTAAGAGCTTTACTATATCTACTTACTTCTTCCTTTAATTTAGGATCAGCATAAGCATTTTGGTCCAGTTTAGATTCGTTAAATGATTCTTCCCCTACCTGATATCCTTTTTCATCACTTACCTTTTTGGATATCAACACTCCATTTTCATCTTTAGAACCAGCAGGATATTCCGCAAAGAATTTTAATGGAGCTAAAGCACCTTCATCATCGCCCATTAAAATCATTTTTCTTCTGCTAGGATTTACAAATACGGTACCTAAAGCTAAACGATTAAGTGCCTGTGCCTGATTATATGCAGCAGAGAATTCCTGCTTAGAAACAGGTCTGGTTATACCGTGTTTTTTCTGAACCTCAGACCAATTTTTATCATCCGCATTAGATAGATGTGCTTTAAGTAATTCAAAAAAAGCAATATCACCTTTCTTGCCATCTTTCCCTACCATCCTATTATATATATCAAGCTTTGAGACCATAGCTTTATGAATAGTACGTTTACCGCCGTGATTTCCTGATTCATCATGGCTCATATGGTAGACTAAATTAGTATCAGCTGGCGGAGGATCAAATTTATCATACGGATTTTGATAACTTTTAAAACCTTGTTTAAATTCATCTTCCAAATCACAAATATTTGGACCAAAGGTATCCATTACAGTACGCCCGGTAATAAGGGCCTCCAGGGTATGCTGGAAATCGAAATTCCATTGAGCATCGCTACCTAGCCTATATAAATCCTTATAAAAGCTTTCTTCAGGATTAGCAATTTCTTCAGGAGTCAGCTTATTAACAGTTTTTTTGGTGTTATCACCATTTTCATCAATTATTATAGCATTTGGGAAGTGATTTTTAACTTCAGAATTTACTTGTTTTCTGGTTATGTCAGAGTACATAAATTTAGTCATATCAAGCCTTAAGCCATCAACACCAAGATTTAGCCAATGTAATGCCATATCTACTACTGCTCTTCTCATGTATTCATTGCCTTCGGCTTCATAATTTATTGACTCGCCCCAGGGAGTACCTGGTTTACCAGGATCAAAAGCTGCTCCAAAATCATTTAAAACATTACCAAATGGACCCAGATGATTTGGAACTACGTCTAAAATAACCTTTAAACCTTTGTTATGGGCATAATCAACTAACTCTTTAAACTTTTCCACTCCACCATAGGAACTTTCTGCTGCGCTCCAGTCAACACCATCATAACCCCAATTCTTGCTGCCATAAAATTCGGCTATAGGCATTATTTCAACTGCATTGGCGTTTCCTTGCTGGACAATACGATCTATTCTTTCCTTAGTTTTTTCAAATCCTCCAGTGAGTCCGGCATGTTCTTCTGAAATTATTAATAACTCATTATCTTTTGCCCAGTTATGGGTAATATTACTTCTTAATTTAATATCATTTACGACTTCTGACCAGCCAACAGCATCAAACACAGACTTAGAGCTAGGATCTTTACGCTTTATTCCCTGAATTTTTCCATCGACTTCCTTGCCATTGATAACAAATCTATATACATCCCCTGGGTTTACATCATCAACTACAACTTCAAAAATTCCTTTTTTAACTTGAGGCATTTCAATAGTTCTAGACTTAACAGTAGGATCAGCTTCATAATTCCAGTAAAATTCTTTATCTGAACCCTGCCTTAAATCCTTATCAGGACTAATATCCTCTTTTTTTACAACTTCCAGAAACATACTCTGAGCTTTAGGAGCCATAACCTTAAAATTAGTTTTTCCGTTATCCAGATAATTAGCTCCATAACTTAGATGGTCTTCAAGCGCCCTTCCAAAAGATACTTGTACTGCTGGCTTAGCTAAATTATATGCTTTTAAAGCACTTGCTAACACAGCTGCATCAGTCTTCTTTTCATATGCGTTTAAACTACTTCTATTAAAGCTTGAAGAAGCAACTTTATCGGAATTGCTGTTCTGAATCAACTTATTACCAGTGGCATTCCCAGCATTACTCCCTTTTCTTAATTTATTGGACTCTAATACCCCAATATAATCATTTAGAATAGCCATACTTTAAAAACCTCTAACATACAACACACGACCTCTGGCAGTTATATAAAAACCTATCAAAAAAAAAGTTGATAGTGAAAGTAAAATTTTATTAAATAATCTCTCAACATCAAGAGAAAAATAAGTAATCAGTAAGACTAAATAGCCAAACTACCCAATATTGCAATAACTTAATATTGTATAACTTACAATATTAAATCAAATAAAAGCCTTTATAAAATTAAAACAAACAATAATCACCCTGATTCACCATATGAGAGAACTAATTTCTTAAAATCAGAAATATATTTTAATATTTCATAAAGAAAAACCCCAAACACTATAATTTGAAATCCATACATGCTATAATTATAAAAAATCAATCAAACATCCAGGGTACAAAAAGTTTACACATTAATATAAGTGTGAAAGATTTGTTATGAGAAAAGTTCTTCACCATAAAAAGGAGTATCCTCACAATTCTAGAAATGGTTTTACTTTTGTTGAGGTGATGCTATCTATACTAATTCTGGGAATAGTTGCAATGTATCTTGCTGTGTCCATTCCCACCTCACTAGTAATCATTCAAGAGACTGAAAGCATTTCAAAAGCCACTGACTTAGCTCAAAAATACTTTGAAAATGTTAAATATGAACTATCAGATACTGGCACATATGATAATGCAGCTTCAGGAAATACCCCTCCTGTCGATATAACCGATGATATAACTAATAACGGTTATTTTAACGTCACAACCAATGTTGCCAATATAGCGAATGATACTATAGGAGGGAATACAGTGGTAACTCTAAAACAATTGGATGTTACATTTAAAAAAGCAAATTCAAGTTCCCCTTTAGTTAGCTTAAGCACAGAAATAGCACGTCCAACAAATTAAATTATCGAGGGAAATAATGCTTAAAGCAAGTAGAAAAGCTATAAACATGATTGAAGTTTTAATGGCAGTAGTCATAATGGGATTTTTAATAATTCCCACTATAGATTTAATGTCATCAATGGTAGCTTCACAGGCAGATTTTGCCAGTAATCTTAAAGCTAAACAAATAAAATTAAATGTAACTGAGAGAATAACCAGCAATATCAGGGAAGGAAGCTATATTTATCCTGATGGAGCATCTTTAACCATACCTACTATGACATCATCAACAAGTGTAACCGTTGGTAACCAAACTGTAGCTGTATTAGTTCCAACATTCAATGCAAATGGCACTGTTAATTACTCAAACTCAACCGGCAAAACCACTTTTAAAGGAGTTGCTTACTCGATAATTCCTGAAAGCACTTGGGATAGCGGCAGTTCAGGAGAATACATTCTTGTAGA
>DNSU01000115.1:8030-13919 GCA_003499585.1 Cyanobacteria bacterium UBA9579
CCAACATTCAACACACAATTATCAGTAGACTCTGAAGATACACTTGATCTAGCTGAAAGTGCCACAATGAATTGGACATCTGGCAGTTCATATGCACTTGCAGATAATTTAATGCCGGCTAATCAAACTATAATGGGATCAACTGCTTTTGATATAGATGACAATATCATTACTTTTGGACTGGTCCCTGAAGGAACAACTACATATTTCCCATCTTCCAGCGGGACTGCGCAGGTCGATGATACGCCTTACATCTCCAGCGTAGTAATACAAAATATAAGGTAGATCACAGGTTATTTAAATTTAATAAAACACTGGGGGTATAATATGCCTTGCTTTAACACACCTATTTCACGAAAAACATCAAAGGGTGCATCACTTCTAATAACTATCTTCATCTCACTTATTGCAATACTCATAACCGTTACTATGCTAAGTTTATCGTCAAAAAACACAGATCAATTAGTTAATAATAAAGAAGGAAAGAAAGCTCACTATGCCGCAATGGCTGGGCTAGAAAGAGTTATCAGTAAATACAATGGGGATTATAACGGAACCTGGCTAAAACCATTAGCAAATTTACCTTTTCCGACAGCCTCCTCACAAGAAAACTTAAATAATGGAACATCATATTGGGTAGAATCAGTTGAATACATCGATTCAGGTGATGCTGCAATGATCAAAGTTGTTGGCAAATCAAAAAAAGCATCAAGAAAAATCAGAGCAAGGCTAGAAACTAACATACCTAAAGTTTTTGGTAATTTTGGATTACTAACTGATGGCCTGCTTTCAATTTCTGGTGATAAATCCCTAAAAATGAATACACACGGGAATAGAGGATTAATGTTCTCAGGGGACCACTATATGTACAACAATTCAACAGCATCTCAATCATCTGATAAATCCACTGGTGACCCTGACCCTACAACAAAACAGGTCGGCGGATATATCCCACCTGTAAAAGTACCAGATATACCTGTAGAACACTTACGACAATACGCTAAAACAGGAAAAATTCTCAACGCTATAGACCCAAATTTACAGTTAAAAATAAATTTAACTCCACCGGATGTTCCTATATACATACAGGGTAATGTAATTTCCTATCATTCACAAAATAATGTATTATTAGCCAATAATAAATATATTCCTAAAGGAGCCATGTTACTCCCAGCATATGGTTTCCAAAAAGCACAAATAAGATATGCCAAAGTATCTACTTTAAAAGGGATAACCCTTGATGGAAATCAGCAGGGAAGATTTATATTTGTAGAAGGTGATGCTATCTTTAACGCTGACGGGTTTAATAACCTTTCTAATATGATGCTGCTTACTACCGGAAATTTAACTGTAAATGGTAATGTTGATATAGATACATCTCATGAAGGTGAAGTAGATGTAACATTTGCATCCGTTGGAGGAATTACCCTTAATGGCAGCAGAAACTTCGCAGCACTTTTCTGGACAGAAGATTCATTTAGACAAAACGGTTCAAGTATTGCTGGTAAAGTTATATCCAAAGGCAATCTAAGTTTCAATGGTAACTTTACTCTTGAACCATCCGGAAAACTTCATGACAACGGGCTAATAGAAAAAGAAGTATCACGATCATCGTGGCAACAAATCTCTATAGATGAATAATTAGCCAAACCATTCCATTAATATCCCTGTATTGTTAGAATACAGGGATTCTTTTATTAATATAACTAATTAATAAAAGAATATCAAACATTCGCCTTCTGATTTTTCAAAATATATATATGATTTTACAAAAACAATTTCACAAATTTTTATAAATTTTCATTCAATATACAGTTTAATTTTTAAGCATAATACGCTATTATATTTGAGTGATCATTTATATAAAATTACAACACAAAGTTTAACACTAAGGAAAAACAGAATATGAAAATCAACAAATATTCTGCAAGAAAGGGGTCTTCGTTACTATTAGCTATTTTCATCTCAACAATTGCCTTATTTATTACTGCTGCAATGCTGAATTCATCAGAAAAAAACACCGGACTTCTTACAAATGAAAAATCAGGAAAAGCAGCGTACTATGCTGCAGAGGCCGCCCTGTCAAAAGTTACAAACTTATACAATTCAGATTCAGCCAATTGGGGCAAAACATCAACTGCTTTAGACTTACCTGATTTAGATGATCCGGAAACATTAAATAATAATGCAGCTTATTGGATTGATTCCATCGAATATGTTAACTCAAATACTACCGCAGTAGTTAATGCTGTTGGACGGTCTGGAGATGCTTATAGAAAACTACGTGCAAGGATAACCCTAAAGATTCCTGATATATATGATGATTATGGGCTGCTTACAGATGGAACACTCACTATTCATGGAACTAAAACATTAAATATGAGTATACATGGCAATGATGCTTTATCTCTAACAGGCACAACAACAACGAATAATAATGCAATAGCAACTCAATCATCAAATTCTGATGCAGGTTCTCCAGATCCGGCTAATAATCCAGTGGGTGGATACGTGCCCATAATTGATGTTCCCACAGTTCCAATTTCTACATTAAGGCAGCTGACACAACAAGGATTAAATCTTGATCTCAATCAGGCAGATTTAAATGAACAGATAATGAATGCACCTGCTGGAAATTACATATATATTAGCGAATCTGTGGCTAATATTCCAAATCAAAATATTTTATTTGCCAAGAATTACTATTTAGACTCAAGCGCAACCTATATACCTACTTTATATTATACCGATACAAATATTCTTCTAGTCACTCCACCAGAAGGAACTCCTCCAGGACAAAGTCAAAGTACAAGCGGTATTACTTTATATGGTGACATGCAGGGTAAAGTCATATTTGTTGATGGTGATATAGATATTAATGCAAACGGCATCTCTGATTTATCTAATGTAATGATCATTTCATCAGGAACTATAACAGTTAATGGAAGCGTAGATATAGGAACATCACATACAGGAAAAGTTGATACAATTTTTGCCAGTCAAGGAGATATAACATTAAATGGAAGCAGAGATTATTCTGCACTATTCTGGACCAATGGAAGCTTTACGCAAAATGGGTCCAGTCTTGCAGGAAGAGTAATCGCACAAAGCGGTATCACAGTAAATGGATCCTTTACCCTGACACAATCAGATAAACTCTACGATAACAACACAATTGACAAAGTTGCAATTATATCATCCAAGCAACAAATACCTATGAACTAATAATGATTAATACTAAAAAGTGATAGCTATAAAGAGCTATCACTTTTTTTATGCTTAGTTTTACTCTAAAAACATTTTTTCGATATAATTAGGTATAAGTACAAAAAAATAGTATAAAAAGGAGCAACAACCTTGAGAGAGCAATATATTCCACAGGAAATAGAAAGAAAATGGCAAAAGTTCTGGGAAGAAAATAATATATATCACACGCCAAATGAATCAGATAAACCTAAATATTATGCTCTATCAATGTTTCCATACCCATCAGGCAGACTGCATATGGGACATGTAAGAAATTATACGATTACAGACGTTATTGCTCGCTTTAAAAAGCTAAAAGGGTTCAATGTTCTTCATCCAATGGGATGGGATAGCTTTGGGCTGCCTGCAGAAAATGCCGCTATCCAATCTGGAAGAAACCCTGCTGACTGGACATTATCAAATATAGATTATATGAGAGATCAATTAAAAACCCTTGGACTAAGTTATGACTGGAACAGAGAAATAGCAACCTGTAAACCTGATTATTATAAATGGACTCAATGGTTATTTTTAGAATTTTACAAGGCTGGTCTTGCATATAAAAAAGAAGCCGGTGTTAACTGGTGTCCCGGTTGCGCAACTGTGCTGGCAAATGAACAGGTCGAAGAAGGACTATGTTGGCGTTGCAGCGATACTGTTGAAAAGAAAAAACTCTCTCAATGGTTCCTTAAAATCACTGATTATGCTGAACAATTACTGCAGGACTTAGATAAATTACAGGGCTGGCCGGAAAAAGTTAAATTAATGCAGAAAAACTGGATAGGCAAATCCTATGGAACTGTCCTGAAATTCAAGGTTGCAGAACTTGACAATATAGAAATCCCAGTATTTACTACAAGACCGGATACAGTTTTCGGAGTGACTTATCTTGCAATTGCGCCTGAATATCCTCTTATTGATCAGTTAATTACTGAAGAAAATAAAGATAAAGTATATGATTATGTTGAAAACGCCAAAAGAATGAGCGAAATTGACAGAGCATCAACCGAAAGAGAAAAAACAGGGATTCCTCTGGGAACACACGTAATAAACCCTCTCAACGGCCAAAAAGTTCCTCTCTGGACCGGTGATTATGTACTGGTAGAATACGGTACAGGCGCAGTAATGGGCGTCCCTGCACATGACGTAAGAGATTTTGATTTTGCTAAAAAATATGAATTGCCAATAGTTGAAGTCATAAAAGACCCGAATAAAAAAGAAGAAGCACCACTTTCAGAAGCTTATATCGAACCGGGCATAATGGTGAATTCAGGAGAATTTACAGATTTAGAGAGTGAAATTGGAAAACAAAAGATCACACAATGGGCTGAGCAAAATGATGTAGGCTATGGTCAGGTACAGTATAGATTAAGAGACTGGCTAATAAGCAGACAAAGGTACTGGGGAGCACCAATTCCAATAATATATTGTGATGAATGTGGAATTGTACCTGTTCCAGATGATCAACTACCAGTATTACTACCAGAAGATGTTGATTTCAAAGTTCAGGGTAAGTCACCAATAGCTACTTCACAGACTTTTGTCAATACGACCTGTCCAAAATGCAATAAACCTGCTAAGCGTGAAACCGACACAATGGATACATTCATCTGCAGCAGCTGGTATTATCTGAGATATATTGATCCACAAAATGATCAAAAAGTATTCAATTCAAATCTTGTTAATCACTGGATGAACGTCGATCAATATGTAGGCGGAGTTGAGCATGCCATCCTGCACCTTTTATACTCAAGATTCTTCGTAAAAGTACTGCGTGATCGTGGCTTGCTGAACTTTGATGAACCATTTGAAAATCTTCTAACTCAAGGTATGGTTTTAAAAGATGGTGCTAAAATGAGCAAATCAAAGGGTAATACTGTTGACCCTGATGAAATTTTCCAAAATTACGGAGCTGATACTGCAAGATTGTTCATTTTAAGTGACTCACCTCCAGAAAGAGATCTTGATTGGTCAGATACAGGGGTGGAAGGATGTTATAAATTCCTGCACAGAGTATGGCGTCTGGTAAAAAATACTCATGAAAATTTAATATTCAATTATCAGGATCTGAACCCTGCCAGTTTAGCTAAAGAAAACAGTGATTTATTAAGAGAAACCCATAAAGCAGTAAAGAGAATCACACTTGATATCAGCAACGAATTTCAGTTCAATACAGCCGTAAGTAAGTGTAGAGAATTCGTGAATTACATTTACGATTATGTAAACAAAAAAGAAACCTATTCCGATGAAGATAAAAATGTCTTAAGTAAAGCAATTCTCACTCTAATTAAACTCATGTCACCAATAGTTCCTCATATGGCAGAAGAAATCTGGCATGAATTAGGAGGTGAAGGATCGATTCACTTAACAAATTGGCCTGAATATGATGATTCTTTAGCAATTTCAGAAGAAATTCCTATCATAGTACAGATAAACGGCAAAGTCAGAGAAAAGCTAACCATGCCGGTAAACTCTACTAATGAAAATATAGAAGCAACAGCAAAAGCAAATCCTAAGGTACAATCATACATTCAAGACAAACAAATAGTAAAAGTAATCGTTGTACCTAACAGACTGATAAATATAGTAGTTAAGTAATATAATTTATACGTAAAAACAATGTATTGTCATCCTGAGCAAAGC
>DNSU01000115.1:14014-15338 GCA_003499585.1 Cyanobacteria bacterium UBA9579
CATCTAAAGAATCTGCACAAAGGATCTCATCATGCCTGTAGAAATAAAATATTTAGGCCATAGCGCTTTTCTTATAACGCACAATAATCATTCTGTGCTTATTGATCCTTTTCTTACAAACAGCCCTGTTTCCATCAATGAGTTAAACCCACAAGATATATTGCTAACCCATGCCCATGGAGACCACCTTGGAGATGCCATAAAAATCTCAAAGGAGAAAAACGCACCAATTACAGCAATATTTGAATTGGCTAATTATTGTTCTGACAAGGGGGTAAACGCACAGGGTGTAAATATAGGTGGAAAAATCCCATTTCTATGGGGTTATGCATATTGGCTTCCAGCAGCTCATAGCAGCAGTACTCCTGATGGGCATTATGGCGGAGCACCTGCAAGTATTTTGCTAAATATTGGAGAAATATCCATTTATCATGCCGGAGATACAGGACTTCATTATGATCTAAAAATGATTGGAGAAATTTATAAACCTGATATTGCACTATTGCCAATAGGCGGATTTTACACTATGGGGATTAATGAAGCAGTCACTGCCACGAAATGGTTGGGGAGCCCAACAGTAATTCCAATGCATTACAATACTTTCCCAATTATTGAAGTTAATCCTGAAAACTTTAAAAGTAAAATTGAGTCTGAAACTAAAAGTACTTGTGTTGTATTAAAACCAGGAAAAACACATTTAATACAAAAATGATTATATTAAAATTTTTTCCTGAGATTGTTTTAAATTTGTCTAATATAGGTTGATCAGACTAATTTTATATACAAAATATATTCCATAAAAAAGATAATAAATAAATTAACATTCAAATAATATTTATATTTGAATGTTAATTTATTGTAAACAATTGTTAAATATGCATAAAAATTATGCATATTATATATACCATATAACGTTTATATAATTACTACCATTATATTAATTTGTTACATGAGTGATATTAGAGCACAAAAGGAGAAAAGGCATGGCAACTCCAATTAATCCAAACTTATACCCAACAGCTCAAACCCAACAGACTACAACAGCCATTAATCAAAAAGACACACAAATTCAAACAAAAACAGCTGAACTAGAAAGAATAGGTCAGGAACTACAAACTCTACTAGCAGGAAATAAAACAGAAGCAACTGCTACTAACACTGCTGCTCCTACGGCCACTAATGCTCCTACTACTGAAGCTAAGGCTACTGATGCTGAAGAAGGCGGAAAAGGTAAAAGTGGCGGCTTACCTCCAGGAATACAAAGACAAATGGATTCAGGTAAAAGAAAAGAACTTCCACCTGGATTAGCTAAAAAATTCGGCGA
>DNSU01000115.1:15390-15597 GCA_003499585.1 Cyanobacteria bacterium UBA9579
GGATTAGCTAAAAAATTCGGCGACCAAGCAGGTGGCGATCAAGCAGCTGGGGCAGAAGCAAATAAAGCTGGAGCAACAGCACAGCCAGACTTACTGGCATCAATAAATAAGATATTAGACGCAATAAAAGGACTCGTTGGTGAAAGAGAAGCATTAGTTGCAACAGCCCCTAATGCACCTACAGCACCAGCCCCTACAGTTCCTACC
>DNSU01000181.1:0-148 GCA_003499585.1 Cyanobacteria bacterium UBA9579
CTTAATGACTTTTTTCGCTGTCCTTAGTTATAAGAAGCAGGAATGTTATTGTAGGAGCCTTTGTTTCATATCATTTTGTTGAAACAACAGCGACGAAAGTAATATTCCTGCTTTTAGACATAACTGCAAAAGAAGTCTCTTGATAAGA
>DNSU01000181.1:212-5739 GCA_003499585.1 Cyanobacteria bacterium UBA9579
CTCTTGATAAGAGACTTCTTTTTGTTACGAATTTGTTAAGTTTTTAAATATATTTTTCAACGCTGCTTTGAAGAGTTGATTTCTGCATTAAACCAACGAGTCTTTCAACTGCTTCACCGTTTTTAAATATAATTAAACTGGGAATTCCACTAATGCTATACTCCTGAGCTGTGCGAATATTTTCATCTGTATTTAATTTAACTACTTTTATACGACCTTGATATTCTTCAGCAATTTCGTCTATAATAGGAGCTATTCTTCTACAGGGTCCGCACCAGGGAGCCCAAAANNNNGTGACTTTGCCTTCATATTCTCCGGCAAGGTCTTCGATCACCGGGCCGATTGCCTTGCATGGTCCGCACCAGGGAGCCCAAAAATCCACTAAAACAGGAATTTCTGAGTTCTTTACTTCTTGTTCAAATATAGCATCTGAAACTTCTAATGCTTTTGACATAAAGATTATCTCCTTACAAAAATTTATGACAAATCAAGTGAAATTATTATATGATTCTATCACATGAATTTAAATAGTACAGGTTAACAAGAAAAACATGAATAAATTGACACTACTGGATAAATACATATCAAAGCAGTTAATAGATACATTTTTACTGGGTATTATCATATTTACATCAATAATGTTTGCCTCTGATACATTTTTATCACTGGTAAAACAGATGTCAGCATATGGCATATCTCTAAAAGTAGCGATTCTGCTGGTGATATTAAACCTGCCTTATATTATTGTATTTACAATTCCTATGGCAGTGCTGCTGGCTACAATACTTACATTTAATAAACTTAGCCTTAATTCTGAAATAGCAGTAATAAGAGCCTGTGGAATCAGCATAAGCAGATTGGCAATGCCTGTTTTGATCTTTGGCTTATCAACAGCAATATTGAGCTTCACGATCAGTGAATTTATAGTTCCTGCTGCAAACACTCAGGCTAAAAGTCTGACAATCTGGGCTTTATCTCAAAAAAATATCCCTCAAGGCACAACAAACTTCTCCTTTAAAGAACTAGGAGACGGAGGACAACTAAAAAGGCTATTTTATATAGATAATTATGATAATAAACTGCTTCAGGGAATCACTGTTCTTGATATGTCCAATTCAGGAGCAATACAAATCATTCAGTCAAAATACGGTGATTCCAGGCCTGAATATTGGAGATTTAGGCAAGGCGTGATTTATACTATTTCAGAAAGTGGAAATATTTTAAATACTACTGTATTTGATGGGTTAAAGCTGTATACCAGCTTTAATGCCATAAATAAAGATAAACATAAAGCCAGGGAGCTTAATTTCTTTCAATTAACTAAATACATTAACCACCAAAAGAAAAATGGAAATAAAAATCTGGCAGAATTAAAAATAGAACTGCAAGAAAAACTTGCACTCCCTATAACCTCAATTCTGGTAACACTAATAGGTATACCTCTAGCCATAACTCCACCAAGGGCGAGATTTAATCGAGGTTTATTATTCAGTATATTCATAATTTTCTGCTACTATATGTTAAGGGCATTTTCTATATCCCTTGGAGAAGCAGGAAAAATGGATCCAACCATTGCAGCATGGCTGCCAAACATAGTTATAGCTATTGTCGGATTCACATTATTCTATCAAAAAGCTTATAAAATATAACATATCTCTTTCATAAGCCTAAAGGGGGGTTTTCTGCTTCTTAAAAAGATTTATAATTTTTTATCCACTACAGTTGCGATTATTTTTAACTGGTCAATTAATTTTTCAAACTGGTGAGGATATAAAGACTGTGCCCCGTCGCATATAGCAGTATCAGGGCTATGATGCACTTCTACCATAATACCGTCAGCGCCAACTGCAACTGCTGCTCTTGATAATGGAATGACTTTATCCCTTATTCCAATGGCATGACTCGGATCAACTATTATAGGAAGATGGCTCAATTTCTTGATCACAGGAATTGCAGAGATATCAAGAGTATTTCTTGTGGCAGTTTCAAAGGTCCTAATTCCTCTTTCACAGAGAATAACATTTCTGTTGCCACCGGACATAATATATTCAGCGGACATCAACCATTCTTCTATGGTTGCAGAGAGCCCTCTTTTAAGTAAAATTGGCTTATTAATACATCCTAGTTCTCTTAGGAGGTTGAAATTCTGCATATTTCTTGCACCAACCTGAAGAATATCTACATACTGAATAAAAAGAGGAAGCTGAGAAATATCCATTATTTCTGAAGTAACAAGCATGCCATACTTACCGGCTACTTGTTTTAAAATTTTGAGTCCTTCTTCACCTAATCCCTGAAAACTATAAGGTGAAGTTCTGGGTTTAAATGCCCCACCCCTTATAATACGAACGCCTATACGATTTAATTCAGCACAGACATTTTCCATCTGCTCCAATGATTCAACTGTGCAGGGGCCTGCAATAACAGACAATTGATCCCCGCCTATTTCAACATCATCAAGCCTTATAACTGTGTTTTCCTGCTTAAAAGTCCGACTGGCAAGTTTATAGCTCGAAGTAATTTTTATAACTTCCTGAACTCCTCCGAGAAGCTCGACATCCCTGACATCGATGGTTTTACCGCCAACTGCACCAATTACAGTATTGATCTCACCTTTAGATACGTGAGCTTCAAAACCTTTATCTTTTATAAATGTTATTGCCTTATTAATCTGCTCTTCAGAAGCCTGCGGCTGCATTACAATTAACATTGTCTATAACCCTTCCCAGCTAATTATATGTTCAATATAAATTATGCAATAAACCCCTGTATAATTACAGGGGTTTTAAAGATTTATTCCAATAAATATTTACTGTAACAATTTCAATGCTTCTTCCAGCAATTGTTTGTTAGTATTAATCAATTTATTTGTCATTTCCAATTGAAACTTTGCCTGCTGCAAATAGGCAATATTCGCTCTAAAGTCGGTATTAGACATTTCTATCAGGCCGCTTCTAACTTCAGCTTTTCCAAGGACAGGCTTGCCTGATTCACTGTTTTCAGCATAAAGGCCTTCTTTTACCTGTGTTAGACCAGCAGGATTATGGAAATTCAAAACAGCAACTTTATATAAAGGTACTTTTATCTTACCTTTATCGGCTTTTCCATAGAGAACTCCGTCCTCTTTTATTTCATAATCATCATATTTACCAAGATATTTACCGTTACTTGGGTCGATCCATAACTTGATATCTGTAGTGGCAATCATAGCAGGACCGCCTTTTATACCTGTTTCCGTATGAGGATCAGAAACCTGCGGAACAGGACTGCCCATAACTTCTCCATTATCATTTAAGATATATCCCTGAACGGTCATGCCTTCTTTATTTTTGTAAACCCCTTCACCATCAAAGGTGAATTCACCTAAACGAGTATAAAGAACCTTTCCTTCAGGTCTTTTCACTGCAAAAAAGCCGTTGCCTTCAAGGAAAAGATTAGAAGGTGCAGTTCCGGGGAAAGATTTACCCTGATCAACCTTAACTGTCAGTTCATCCAATTCAACCCCATCAAGACAAGTTTTGAAATTACCCATGGATTCCCTGTATCCGGGAGTATAAATATTAGTCATGTTCTGAATGATAACATTCATCCAATCCATTGTCGTTTTTTGGGTATTAATCGATGTTATAAAGGAATCATTCATGGATTAACTCCTTTCCTGTTCTTGTTGATTTTGTTTTTTATTCCTGTCTCTATAAACAACTTCCTTATATGGAATACCTTCTGAATCCAGCCTGTTTCGAAGATGAGGAATACTATTTTTTAATATATATTCCATTGCTTTATTGCTGGACATAAATTCAGCACTAAGCTTGCCTTCATTATTTATTCTCAAAATTATTGACGAATTACCTTCAAAATCAAGTCTGACTGGTTTTTGAGATTTATACGCATATTCAATTAAATCAGATAAACCCTTTGAAACATTAAAACTTAGATATGAAACTTGCGCTGATTGATCAGCCGACAAATTAACCTGTAAATTCTGCCCGTTAACAGAATTAATAATGGCATTTGGATTATCCATAAGTTGTCTTAAAAAGTTAATATCTTTGTTATCTAATGAATCCAGATTTATCTTAAATTTATCATTGTTTCCCATCAAATCATGCGCATATATCATAAGTCTTATATCTTTTATATCTTTCAATTTAAATGGAATTTGATCTTTAAGTGCGAGATATTTGAGGTTTTTTAGCATACTGGAATCAACTTCATCAATAGGAAGCTTAATTTGCTGCATTTTCAATATATCTTCAACTTCACCTGACTCCATTAATTGTGCAAATGAAGCAGCTTCTGGCAATTCCAGCTCAAAGTCAAATGAATCGGCCCCGCTTAACCTGCTAATAGGAAATTCAGGGTTAGTAAAAAGCTGATTCTTATTTAGAACATCAATACTCATTTTGATTTAGCCTTTCATCAACTACTTTTTCAAGTTCTTCTAATTCTTCCTGTTTCAGTCCCTGAGTTTTTGCGTAATGTTTTAATCCTGCAACTTCATCTAACCGTTTCATTTCTGCCTTGTTTTCTTCATCTTTGTAATACTCGTATGCCTTTTCTTTATGTTTTTCGAGAACTTTAACTCCTTTTTCGAGTTCAACCAGTTTCTCTCTTTCCTCTTTTAATATTTGAATGGCCAATTCCTTTTTATATTCCAGTTGATCAATAATATCGTTAATATGCTTTATATATAAATCATAACTCTCCATCATAACGTGAGCTGCAGTGCGCATGTTTTGCCTAAGTTCAAGAATAGTCTGTTTGTTACTATCTATTTCATTCTGGATTCTCTGAACCAACATCTCTGCTTTTTTTACTACTTCAATTTGCTCATCTTTTTTCTGGATTCTGTAGTTTAATATTTTCTGTAATCTGTATACAAAAGGCATAATTCCAACTTACATGCTTATACATTACTCATTTTGTATGAATTTTTGAAGCATTAGTACATCTATAAGTATGAGATACGTAAGACCATAATAAAAAAATCACAATTTTTATCATTCATTGAATTATTAGCACTCTGACCGAATAATTATGAAACAATCCACTAAATATCGGTATTAAAATTTTACTGATATTTTAGAAAATATCCACATGCTTCATCATGCCTTTTAAGGTTTCAATAGTATGATCCATATTTACACTATCTTTTATTGACTGGCGCAGGAACTTGTTAATTTCAGGCATCATTTTAATAGCAAGGTCTAATCTATGATTTGAACCTGGCTGATACATTCCTACTTCAATTAAATCCTTATTTTCTCGATAAAGAGCTAGCAGAGTTCTCATTTTAGCTGCTGCTTGCTGATGTTCCTGATCAGTAACTTCAGGAAACAGCCTGCTTATACTTCCAAGCACATCGATAGCAGGATAGTGATTCATCTCAGCAACCTTACGTGATAAAAAAACGTGCCCGTCAACAATACCCCTGACAGTGTCTACAACAGGGTCGTTAATATCCTCACCTTCCATAAGGACTGTGTACAATGCTGTAATTGAACCTTTTGGACTGGTGCCTGTT
>DNSU01000181.1:5787-7246 GCA_003499585.1 Cyanobacteria bacterium UBA9579
CCTTTAGGGCTTGTACCGCTTCTTTCAAGGATTTTTTGAAGCCAGGAAAATATTGAAGGAGGATAGCCTTTCATAGTAGGGGGCTCTCCAATAGAGAGACCTACTTCCCTTCCAGCCATTGCACATCTGGTAACGGTATCTGTCATAAGAAAAACTTTTTTGCCCTGATCTCTAAAATGTTCACAGATCGCTGTAGCTGTCTGTAAAGCCTTCATCCTGATTAAAGGCGGTTGATCTCCAGTAGAACAGACTAAAATAGATTTAGCCATGCCAGCAGGGCCAAGACTATTTTCCATAAATTCCTTGACTTCTCTGCCACGCTCTCCAATAAGTGCCATTACGTTGACATCTGCTTCACTGTTTCTTGCTATCATGCCAAGCATGGTGCTTTTTCCCACGCCACTACCGGCAAATAAGCCCATACGCTGCCCTGCTCCGAAGGTTAAAATAGAATCGATAGCCCTTATTCCGGTAGAAAATTTATTTTTAATAATTGGACGATTAAACGCATCCGGAGGATTGCCTTCAACCGAGATAAATTTTGCGTTAGTTGTATCTAAAGGTTGCCCATCCAAGGGTTCACCAAGGGGGCTTATCAATCTTCCAAGTAAAAAATCCCCAACAGGCACTGTTATTGGAGTACCTGTAGTTATCACCCAACTACCCTGACTTATTCCTGATCCATCATATAACAGCAGCATCTGGGCAACTTCACCTTTAAAAGCAACTACTTCTGCAGGTTTAGGCTCTCCATTGGGAGTTTCAATAAAACATAAATCACCTATTTTGAGACCCGGTAATTTTGCCTCTACTGTTAAACCAAGCAGCTTGGATACAGTTCCTTTATACTGAAAAAGCTCAGTATTGTTTAAAATATCCAGAGTTTTACCCTTAACAAACTCTATAGTATTCTCTTTATCTTGTTGAAGCATAGAAACTCCGATTTTTTATTATTAATAGCAGTATTACATAGAAATTAAGCGTTAACTTAGGTTGGGTGACTTACTCACTTATTTAAATCACTAATCATTCCGACAAGGACTTAATTATGTGCCCTTGGCACTATCACCTAATTAAATGCAAAATCATCACTGAATTCATTATCACCGATTGTATCAATAGATTCCACCCTGATATCAGGTATTAATTCGCTGTATGAAATAACTACTACCGTTGGAATATGCCTTTCCAGAAGCTGATACAATGGAAGTCTTATTCTTGGTGAACACAAAATAATCGGCTGTCTGCCAATACTCTGATGAGTACGCATAAGGGTTGAAGCAGAAACCTCAATCAATTCCTGAATTTGAAGAGGATTTAACAGGAACATAGTTCCAAGTTCCGTCCTTTGGCAGGAATCATCCAGAGTTTTCTCCCAGTCTGATGATAAAGTTACAGTATAAAGTACTTTATCTTCTGTGGCATTAGCTAAACAAATCTGTCTGCCAAGCGCAGCCCG
>DNSU01000181.1:7325-12235 GCA_003499585.1 Cyanobacteria bacterium UBA9579
CTTTCTGATAAGATATCGGGCTCTTTTGAAAATCTTGCGAAATCACATAATCTTTCAAAAATAAAGATAACATCTTTAATAGAAACTTTTTCTCTAATTAAATTAACAAATATTTTACGCAAATCACTTGTTGAAATAATAGCCGGCACAAGATCATTAACAAGTGTCGGATCCTGACTCTTAACCAGCTCCATTAGTTTCAGAACATCTGTTTTTGTCAGAACTTCATCAACATATTTACGAACACTATCTTGAAGGTGTGTAACAATTACATCTGTTGGATCAACAGCAGTTACATTATTTTCTTCAAGCTGATCCGGTTTGAGCCAGTATGCCTGAGTTTGATACGTAGGCTCAACAGCTACAATAGCATCTTCAGGTAACGAACTACCCGTAGCATCCCACTGATCAGCAATAACCATATATTTATCAGGATATACAAAACCTGTAGCAACTGGATTATTACGTATAGAAATTAAATATTCATTCTGATCTAAAGCAGTACTATCCATAATTCTGATATTTGGAATAATATATCCTAGCTCATCAGTCATTCTTTGACGCAATGCAGCAATTTTTGCCAGCAACTGGCCTTCTTGTTCAGGATCAGCGATTTTTATCAAACCCGTACCTACTTGCAAGCTCAGAATATCAACTCCAAGCCTTTCATACATTCTATTAGGATTAACAAGATCCTGCATATTCTGTTTTACATTTTCAAGCTGCCCCATTTGTTGATGAACATCCTGAGTGATAAACACCATAAACCCACCAAATCCAAGCAACACAGCAAATGCTCCGAAGAAATACCATGGAAGTCCTGTATAACTACTGGTAAAAGTTATTAAAAACAAAAAGATAGAAGCAAATATTAAACTATATGGTTTGCTCATAATCTGAGATTGAAGGTCTCTTGCCAAACTTGCACCTGTGGATGTAGATCTTGTCATAACAATACCGCATGCAAGAGCCATTAAAAGTGAAGGTAATTGCGCTGCCAGACCATCACCAACTGTTAATTTAGTAAAAGTAGTAACAGCATCTTCTAACGGCATGCCCATCATTAACATACCAACTATCAAACCACCAACAATGTTAATGATAGTAATAATAATACCTGCAATAGTATCCCCTTTTACGAATTTCATAGCACCGTCCATGGAACCGAACAGGCTGGATTCTCTTTGTAAATCCTCGCGTCTTTTTATTGCTTCTTCAGGAGAAATAAGGCCTGAGTTGAAGTCAGCATCAATAGTCATTTGTTTACCGGGCATAGCATCAAGTGCAAACCTTGCAGCTACTTCGGCTATACGTTCAGAACCCTTTGTAATTACCAGAAACTGAACTACCGTAATGATTAAGAATATTACAAAACCAACTACCATATTCCCACCGGTAACGAAATTACCGAACGATTCAATTACCTTACCGCCATCTGCTTCTGCCAAAATTAAACGTGTAGAAGCAATACTGAGTACAAGCCTGAACATTGTTCCGACAAGTATAATTGACGGAAAAGATGATAATTCAAGAGGCTTTTGAACATACAAGGCTACCATGAGCAAGATAACACCAATGGTTATATTCAAACTGATTGAAAAATCAATAAACCATTGTGGGACTTTAATTATAAGGATAACAATCAGAGAAAGTATAAATAGCCCAAGGACTATTTCACTTACTGGCGGTAATGGTGTTTGTGGCCTTGCCAAAACTAACTCTCCTTATAGTCCAACTTCAAAAGCTTTTTTAAGTATTTGTAATTGAGTGGAAAACCTTGCATCAACCATGCCATTATTGGTTTCAACTATACAGCTCCCAGCCTCAACCTCCTCGTCATCAATTACTACTATTTTAGTACTTTTACTTCCATATGGAAACATTTTAGGCATATGATCCTTAATTATCTGTGCATCAATAGGATTCACCTTAACAATAATGTTGGATTCATCCTTTCCGATACCTTTTAAAGTTTCCGAAACAATATTTAATACAATTGTTTCATCGCATGCCACCTCAGTTTTAATGATTTTCTCTGCAACTTTTACAGCTATAAAAGCGATATCAGAAGAAACTTCTTCGAGAGCTGTTTGTTTTGCGTCCAGAAACTCTACCATAGACATACCAAGCTTTCTTAATTCTTCTTTAGCCTGGTTAAGTCCGCACTCAAAACCTTCTTTAGCTGCACGTTCTCGAATAATATTAGCTTCTTCATGGGCTCTGGATATTAAATTTCTGTCATCAATACGTCTATAGCCCCTTCTTCTATCTCCTCTGCGCCTTTCCTGACGCTCCTGGATAATAAAAGTATGTTCTTTCTGACAATCTCTGGCAAAATTCTGCTGATTGACAGTTGAATCATCACCCTGGTTATTTCCTTTTTTACCTTTTTTAATAATCATATTTATTCCAGAAATTTATATTTGATAACGTTAAGCAGGAAGCTTAGACTTTATATAATTAGTAATTATACTAGAAACCTGAGGAGAAAACTCAACAGGTATATATGCAGTAGGAATATCTACCAGACAATAATCAACATAATCTCTTATCTTTTTTCTTTCGAATTGAGTAACTTTCTTAATTTCCAGATCTGTAAAGCGCTCTTTCAAACTCATAATACTATTTGCCTGAGAATAAATATGCCGTTTTATAGAAGGCATATTTTGCTTGAAGTTTTTCAAAAACTGATCTATCAATACAGGATCAACTTTGGTTTCCAGATCAGGAATCTGCATAAACATTTTTATTTGTTCTTTTTCTTGTGTTCCCAGAGCTGATAATATTTTTTCTTTTTTTATATCAGGTAGCGTTTTTAACAGCAAAGCAATAGAAGCATATTTAATTGTTTTTTCTTCTTCCTCTTTAGACATTTCAGGCATATTCTCTTCACTTTGAACCATCTGATCAATATTTGAATGTGCAAGAATATTAGAAACGTCTTCTTCTTTAACTTTTCCTGTTTTTACAAGCTCCCTTAAGCTCTTTTCATAGCTGGCAAGAACTTCCTGCTCAACCATAGCTACAGCCTGATCCTGAGAAACTTTTTGTGTTTGAGTTTGCTTTGCCATTTCAAATACAGCAAAAGCTACTTCTTGCAGTATTTGATCCCAGCAATCCTGAGGAATATTAGCACGTATAACATCTATGCTTTTATGAAAAGTCCATTCGCCAATAAATTGTGCAATTACACAGGCCTGATTAGCATCAAAAGTAATATTCGGATCCTGATTAAGAGCATTTCCTGCTAAAACACAAAATTGGTAAACTTTGTTTACCACATATTGTGTCTGTTCTTCTGTTAAATCCTCAGGAATAACCTGTTGAGCCTGATGAGCTAAGCTTTGCCCGAATTCCTGCGGATTAAAATTTGCAATTGGCATATCTTATCTTTCCCAGTAGCACTCCTAATACTTTAATCGCTAACTTAAATCAGGTGACAATATCGCCTTTTTCCTTATCCGGTACTTTCGATCCATGTTTTTAATGTTTTAGCAACTTCCTTTTCATCTGATGTTTCAACTAAATTTCCTTTAATATCAGCCAGTGTTTCTTGAAGATTAGCTATTGCAGGCTGTGGTTGAGCACTTATAGTAAGAGAATTTTGCATTTGCTTTTGTAAATCCTGCAATTCTGCTGCTCTTGTATTAGCTTCTTTAAGCAAATTTTCCTGTGAAGCGGTTCTTTGAATTAAATGATCGATTTCTTCTTGCTGTTTAAGCGCAACAACTTTTGCTCTACCGGCAATAAATACAAGACCTAAAAACATCATAACGCCAAATATTGCTGCAAAAAGCCACCATGGATTTCCTGATTCTTCTTTTGGTAATTGAACAGGCCTCTCAGGAGACAGGAAAGAAGAGCTGCTCATATCTGCAAAAGCAATCTCAACATTAGCTGCTTTGACTTTTGGACTTGCTGCTCTGGAAACTAATTCTTTCAGATCCTTTATAGGCATATTAGCTGGAAGAGCAGCCTTATCAAGTGTAACTGCAACTGATATTTCTTCAATCATACCGGGATTTTTAATTTCAGAAACCTGCATTCTGCCAACGCCATACTGAACTTCTTCAGCAGTTCTTGCATAATTTCTATCAGAAGCAGAGTCACCTGCTACAGGCAAACCACCCGGAACGTATGAACTTACAGCTGAGCTGAATTTATTTATATCAGATGATCTGTCACCTAAGCTCTCTCTAAAAGTTTGTGCACTTAAAACTGAACTCTGCTTTGGATTATAAATAACTTTACTAGCCTCAAGCGGAGCTTCTCTTAAATAAGTACTGACTGTTACAACATAATTACCCTTCCCAACTAAACGATCAAGCTGAACCATAACTTTATTTTTCATATATTTATCTTTTTCTTCAAGCAATGTCATCATATCTTGCTCAGGGCTCATTATGCTTGAATACACATTACCGTTGGTATCAGATATAGTAATATTTTCAGCTTCCAATCCCTCTACACTACCCATTAATAAGTTAGTAATAGTTCTAACCTTATCTCTGTCCAGTTTATCTTCACCATTTGAGTTATCATTAGGCGCAGGCAAAGTAACTTGAACAGTAGCTGTTTTAGGCTTTTGCATAGAAGTAAACATAGTATTTTCAGGAATAGAAACAAATACAGAAGCATCTTCAATTGGATGAATTTTCTTTATTAGTCTTGCCAATTCACCGTTAACCGCTCTGGAAAGCCTGATTCTTTTATCTTCTCTGGAGGATTGAAAATCACCTTTATCAAATATTTCAAGGCCAACATTTTTATCCATAATGCCGCTTCTTACGATTGTAAGAAACGCTCTATCTCTTTGGCCTCTGGTAGTATTTTTATCCAATATTAGTTCAGATTTAGAACCCTCAGATTTTCTGTCAACTTTAATTCCTTCTCTTGCAAGAATAGATTGT
>DNSU01000181.1:12289-13233 GCA_003499585.1 Cyanobacteria bacterium UBA9579
ATTGCAAGAATAGATTGTATTTCAAGAGCTTTACCCAAGTTATCCGTAGTAAGTAATGTTCGCTCACCTTCTGTTTTAAGTTTTTCGTCTTCAATCTTTTTTTCTTCACCACCAAATTTACCGCCAAAAGCCACTGCCAGTATAATTATTAAAACTATACCACCTATAATTGCAGCTAATGCCGCTTTATTTTGCAATAATTTGTCCATAAATACGAATCACTTCTTTCTCAATTTAGTGAACATTACTATATAATATTTTATACCTGAATTGCGATAACTTTCTCATACGCTTGTACTACTTTTGTTGTAACTTGAGTCGCAACATTCACACTAAGCTCTGCTTTTGCCATTGCTATCATTACATCATGAATATCAGCACCATTACCCGTCATTGCATCTTGCATTATTTGATCAGGTGCTTTTACGCTGGTATCAAGCTCTCTTATCATTCCTGTTAAAACTTCCTTAAATTGAGGAACTTCAGGAGAGGTTCCTATTGAATTTAAGCGCATCGGGTTTTGAAAAGTATTTAGTTTAGTTTCTGCTATATCCTGTTGTAATTGAACTTTAGGAATATAATGATCTTTCATATTTTACGCTCCTTTAGGTGATTGACTTAAATAGCTTGAAAGAATACTTTTTACATAGTTTTGAGTTTCTTTAAAAGGAGGAATTCCTCCATATTTATCAACATTAGCTCCACCTGCATTATATGCAGCAAGAGCCAGGACAAGATTACCTCTGTATTTAGCCATTAAGCCGCTTAAATGCTTTACTCCACCTTCAATATTTTGTATAGGGTCAAAAGGGTTATTGACTCCAAGTCCTTTTGCTGTTGCAGGCATAAGCTGCATCAAGCCCTGCGCTCCTGCCGATGATATAGCATTAGGATTAAAGCCGGATTCCTGTTTTATTAAAGCAAGAATTAATCTTTCATCTATG
>DNSU01000096.1:0-2178 GCA_003499585.1 Cyanobacteria bacterium UBA9579
ATTTATTATCCTATTTATTTGATAATCTATCAAAAGGGGTGCTTTATTTATAAGGTTCTTGTAAGTATCAATACCATCTGTTCTTATAAATTCGTCTGGATCTTTTCCTGTTGGGATGGTAACAACTCTTATTTCACAGGATGATCTATTATTAGTATCTGAAAGACTTGCAAAATTTTCGTCAAACTGTTTTATATCTCCAAGTCCATCAAACACTGATTTAATAAGCTCAGCTCCACGACTTGTTGCATTAACTCCTGCCTCGTCGACATCAAATGCTAAATAAATACGCCTTGAGTCTGTATACCTTGCTAATATTTTGAGATGCTGTTCTGTTAATGCAGTACCTAATGTGGCAACCACATTGGTCAAGCCGTGGGTGTGTGCTGAGATTACATCAAAATAGCCTTCCATAATTATTACTTTGTCAAGGTTCCGGATACTTTCTTTTGCCAGATTTAAGGCAAATAAGCTTCTGCTTTTGTTAAATGTCAATGTATCGGGGGAATTTAGATATTTAGGATTTTGAGAATCTTCAAGGGCTCGTGCGCCAAATGCGATAAAGTTCCCCTTTTCATCCCGAATGGGAATCATTATACGGTTTCTAAATCTGTCACAATAGCCATTTCCTGTTGTTCTCTTTGAAATTAATCCAGCTTTATCTAATAAGTCAAAATCGGATTTAAAATTGCCTACTAAATAATTAATTAATCCGTCAGCCTGTTTTAGAGAAAAACCGAGATTAAATTTTTTGATAACATCTGCATCAATATCTCTTTTTGCTAAATATTCTCTGGCAGCAAAGGCTTCAGGTGCTTCAAGAAGTAATTTTGTATAATATTCAACAGATTTATCGTTGATATCATAAATTTTTTCTCTTAATTCAGCTTTTTCTGAAGATTGCCCAAAAGTCGGCAATTCCAGTCCAAATTTTTGTGCCAGATCAGCTATTGTTTCATGAAAAGTGCTGTTATTCAGTTTCATTAAAAAGCTGATTGAATCACCGCCAACACCACATCCAAAACACTTAAATATGTTTTTGTCGTGGTTTACGGAAAAAGAAGGCGTTTTTTCCTTATGGAAAGGACATAGTCCCCAATAGTTTCTGCCGGATTTTTTAAGTACCACGTGCTCAGAAACCGTGTCAACTATATCAAGCCGATTCTTGATCTCAAATATAACATCTTGAGTTTTTGATTGAAGATTCTGACTCATTTTATTGGTTTGATCTCTTTTTATTTCTGCTAACTGTATAAAACCCTAACATGATTAAAGTTGCCATGAAAAAGGAACAAATTTTTCCATGTATTGCTGAATAGCGAACCTGTCTGTCATGCCGGCTATATAATCTGTAACAATTCTGGAAGCTGGTTCTGATCCGCCCTTCATCATCCACTCAATGTTATCAAAATTTTCTATATAGTAATTATAGAGTTCCGTTATTATTTTTCTGGCTTTATGTTCTTCTTTTTTAGCAGGTGAATCTGTATAAACATTAGCAAACATCCAGTCTCTCAGCTCATTCATAGATTGAGAACAGGGATCTGACATAGTAATTTTATCTTTATTTTTGCTGTTTATTATAAGGTCTTTAACCATAGCGGTAACTCTTTCATGGGTAGAATTACCAAAAGGCTCTATACAGCTTTTGGGTAAATCTTCTATACCTATTATGCCTGCTCTTATGGAATCATCAATATCGTGATTCAGATAAGCTACTCTATCAGCAATTTTAACTATCTGCCCTTCTAGAGTAGCAGGAAGAAAGACACCGGTATGATGTAAAATCCCATCAAGGGTTTCTGCTGTGAGATTTAAATTTTCAATAACACTTACAACCCTGATGCTCTGTTCATTATGCCTGAACCCACCCGGGATCAAAAAATCAAGAACTTCTTCTCCTGTATGCCCGAATGGTGTATGCCCTAAATCATGCCCCAGACTTATTGCTTCGGTTAAATCTTCATTAAGTTTTAAAGCTCTTGCTATTGTTCTTGCTATTTGAGAAACTTCAAGAGTATGTGTAATTCTAGTTCTGTAATGATCTCCTTGAGGAGAAATAAAGACCTGAGTCTTATGTTTAAGTCTTCTAAAAGCTTTACTATGAAGAATTCTATCCCTGTCACGCTGAAATTCTGTTCTTAGCGTGCAGGGTTCTTCTTCCTTATTTCTACCTTT
>DNSU01000096.1:2244-3049 GCA_003499585.1 Cyanobacteria bacterium UBA9579
TTTCTACCTTTAGATTGAGCGCTCTTTGCGGCAAACTGACTCAGATAAGTTGCCTCAAAATCCAGCTGGTCTAATTTTATGTCAGTACAGATACTCTTCATTTCAGAACACATTATCCTACAAGATTTTTTATGCTTCTTCCTCTGTTTAAATCAAATTTGATTATTATTTAATTGTAAAGCATAAAGTACTTAATATGTTGAAAAAAATAAACCCTGAAGAAAATCAGGGTTTATTTTTTTTAGATCATAATGCTGAACTATGTTTATAGTATGTTTTTTTTCTTGTATTCTTCATCAGACAAATCTTCATCTGTTTGTTTCTTTTGACCTTTAACAATTGATAATGCGTTTTCAAAATCTTTTGCAGTTAATACTATTTTTTCAATATTTATAGGAGCATTTTCTAAAATAGCCTCACTTACCCCTGCTCTTTCCATAGCAAAGTCAGTAGCCAAACTGGAGACAAATGAGACTTCAGCTCCTGATAGTCCTACTAATTTTTTTGCAAATTCCCTGGAATTAAAATCTTCACTAACATTTTTATTTTTATTGGTTATTTCAATAATTTTAACGATTCCTTCATAACCTGGGTTTCCAATTTCTATAGATGGATATAGTCTACCTGGCCTTTTTGCTGCTTCATCTATCATATCTGCTCTATTTGTAGCGCCGATAACAAATATTTTTGAGTCACTATCAAAACCATCTAAGAGTGTTAGGAACTGATTAACAACTTTATCATAGTGTACTGTTGTAGAATCACCTTTTCTTTGTGAGGCAATAGCATCTATTTCATCAATAAA
>DNSU01000096.1:3117-6170 GCA_003499585.1 Cyanobacteria bacterium UBA9579
ATAGCATCTATTTCATCAATAAATATTACACAGGGTTCATGTGCTTCAGCTTCTTTAAAAATCTCTCTTAAATTTTCTTCTGATTGCCCTAAATATTTATTTATTAATTCAGGAGCACTTATGTTGATAAAGTTTATGCCTTTTCCATACATTTCATTGGCAAGTGCTTTTGCAATCATTGTTTTACCACACCCTGGAGGTCCTGATAAAAGAACTCCTTTACTTGGCTTTCTAAATTTATGGAGCTCAGGATGCTTGAGTTTTAACATAGCAGCTGTTCGTATCTGCTTTATTTCTTCTTCAAGGCCGCCAATATCTGAAAAAGTTACACTCGGAGGAGTTTTTACAACATATTTTGCATCTGCGTTAATCACAGGAGCTATGCCCTGTGAATTTCTTTGGAAAATAAATCCGTCATTTTGGGCTCGGTTTGGTTTTTCAATTTTTACTGTTCTTATTACTTCTTTTAATTTACTTACAGTATCTGCTCCTAATATAGAGCTAAGGTCTTCTTTCTGCAGATCTTTTGATAAATCACGTAAATTCAGCTGCAATGATCCTAAATTCACCTGAAATCCGCTTACATTATCTTTATTTGCAAAATTTACAGCTTGGCATTCCGGTATTTCTTTTCCATTTATTTGAGTTTTGCCTTGTAAATTCGCAAGATAAAGACTTCCATCAGAATTCTTCGCCATTAAAATTGAGTTTGGTGTACCAATTTGCCTTATCTTGACATTTAATTGAGAGTGTTCAGGGAGAACATCTAGCATTTGAGCCATTTTCTCTCGAACATCTTTTTGGGATATTGTTCCAATAACTTGTATGTCAGAATTTCCTAAACCAAGAGAAGTTAAAATAAGCTCTTGCTCTACTGATAAGTTTTCAGGAATATTCTTTTGCGCTATTTCTTTTATAAAATCCTTATGCTTTGTATAAAATTTTACAACATCACTGTTATTAGATCCGGTAAATGATAAATTACTCTTTTTGACCAGAGCTCTATTATAATAATTTTCCGGCAATTCTGTTATATTAATTGATTTACCCTGCGGCTTTTTAGGATGATCAGTCATATTACCCTTATTAGGATTTGAGAATACTTGATGTGACGGAGTTAAATTAGTAATTTGCATAATACTTTCTTACCTTTCCTATCTATAGCATTTAAAACGTAGTTTTAATCAGTTTATCCAGATTTAAAATTAGAAAAATTGGCGGCTTGAAAATCTGGCTTACATCAGTACTTTATAGGGATTTACTACCCGGAATTCTGAACTTAAAAATAATTTAATCAAGTTAATCATGTTAACGGCCTAATAAACATAAATTGCTATAATTTATTCTTTTTATTAACTTATATTAAATTTGAAAATGAACACACTATTATCACTGAATTTGTCAGGATTTTGATATTTTTTTATAACTCAATGGAATAAAAATTTTTAGAAAATATCAAAGTTTTTAAAAAATTGTCCGATATAAATAATAGAAAAAGAAAAAACATTGGTGATACCAAGTAGGGACACATTCGTACAACTCGCAAGCTCATTTACGAATGTAGTCATACCACCTAACTTAAGTTATCAGTTAACGTAATACCACTAATACAGTATTAACTTGTTAGACTATTAAGGAGTTTAAGGAAGCTTCAATTATGAATGCAAAAGAAGCAGACGGAGGGAATTTGAGCAACGATTTGAGGATAATAGAAAACGATCCGATGGAAGCAATATTTGCTCTAAATTTAGGTGATTTTTTAACAGAGCATCTTATTTCTGAAGATTTACTTTCTAAAATTAATACTTCCTTCCATGATAAGGTTACAGGTTTAAAAAACCAGCTAAAAGAGCTTATATCCATATATTCGCTTGATAAAACTCTTACTTTATTAGGTTTTGACAGTGAAGATGATTTTGTTATCTATAATTCCATAGCAAAAACAGTTACTCAAATGCTTGGAATCGATGCATGCCATGTTTATCTAAGTGCTGATAACATTAAAGGATCTTTAGCTGAGCAACATTGGGATCTGGTACTTGTTGGAAGTTCCACAGATCAACTAGAAAGCAGTAAATTTAAAACTGTTGGCTATTCATTGCAGGAAAAAATAAGTATACCTGTAGAATCATACTTAACAGGACAAACTTTCTATGTAAAAGAAATTAAAAAGATAGAAAGCTGGAAACCTCAATTAGCTCTTAATGAAGATTCTGCAGAAACCCTGCTTGTTGTTCCAATGGGCAGTAGTTTTGACTGTATCGGAGTTCTCTGTCTGGAACATAACAGCGTAAAAGATATTTCACCAGAACATATAGAGTTAATTGAAATTACGGCAAAACTTTTTGTAACTTCAATGCGACTTCAGCAATTAGTTGATGAAGCACAAACTGTAATTCAGGATAAGGGTGCCAGTCCTGTAGAATTAACTCATTTGAGGACTGAATTAACCGCCAGTATCGGTGATTTAGGTGATGAGCAACAAATGTTTGTAGAAGCTCTGGCAAAAGCTGTTGATGCCAAGAGTGAATATACTCAGGAACACTCAAGAAAAGTTGCTAATTTAGCTAAAGAAATTTCAGAATATCTGCATTTAAACGAAAAAACTACTGATCTTATTTACTACGCCGGATTATTACAGAATATAGGAAAAATTACTCTTCCCGAAGATCTCTTCGTTAAAAAAGGAAAGCTTACTAAAGCTGATTGGAATAAACTGCAAAATCATCCAAATGTTGGTGTAAGTTTACTTATGAAGATTAACTTCTTATCAGAGGTTGTTCCGTATATCCATTACCATAGAGAAAGATGGGATGGACAGGGCGAACCAGAAGGTCTGGCAGGTATAAGTATTCCTCTTGGTTCCAGAATTATTGCAGTAGCCGATGCATATCAAGCTCTGAGGTCTGAACGGGCTTATAGAGAATCCTCATCCAAGGAGCAGGCACTTGTGGTAATGAAACAAGAAGCAGGAGTCAAGTGGGATCCGATTATAATCGATGCACTGCTAGCTATAAGCAGTTAATTATATAAAAGAAAAGCTCCCAAGTAAG
>DNSU01000096.1:6254-14658 GCA_003499585.1 Cyanobacteria bacterium UBA9579
TTTTCTTTTATATAATTAACTGCCAATTCACAAAAAAAGGCGCAAAAGTCATAAAAATTTTTAGGCAAAAGTAAATATTCAACAAAGCCTCAAAAAATTATTTACTAAGTTTTTATCGTTTTTATAATAATTATTAGCATAAACCAATATCATTGCTGATTTTCATTATTATATTTTCTTTATTACCCTAATAATAGCTCTTTTCAATATATTAATATTACCCGATCAACTTTTATAATTGTTTTAACTAAAAGAAATGATATAATTCAATATCCAAGTATATTATTCGATTTTTTTCATTTTATTTAAATTTATATATTATGATAAAATTTTTTTATCTCTCTAAGAGCTTAACTATCAAAGTTAAAAAAATTATTTTTTTGATAAAAAAGTTAATAATGTGATAATATAAATTAAAACCAAGAAAACTTAGTAAAAAAATTATTATCCCTCACATACGTTGTCTAAATAACCTTTTATGATAGGATACAACTAGATTAGATAAAAATAATTTTATCTAACCTTTATGTAGAAGACGAATAAGTTAATTATAATTTTACAGTGGCACATAATAAGATTAGTAAGGGCAAAACGAAATGACACAAAACGTGGAAATACAGAACGAAAACCAGGATCGTGAAAGAATCTTAATTGTAGACGATGAGGCTAGTATTCGCAGAATTCTAGAAACAAGACTTAAAATGGTAGGTTATGAAGTATTAACCGCAGCTGATGGTGAAGAAGCCCTGGATGCTTTTTCTAAATTTAATCCGGATTTACTTATCCTGGACGTTATGATGCCTAAGTTAGATGGATATGGGGTAGTTAGAGAAGTCAGAAAGACTTCTGAAACTCCTATAATTGTACTTACTGCATTAGGTGATGTATCAGAACGTATTACCGGACTCGAACTTGGAGCAGATGACTATGTCATTAAACCTTTCAGTCCAAAAGAATTAGAAGCACGTGTAAAAGCTGTACTAAGAAGAACCAATCAAAGAGAATCCGTTGGTGTTGGCAAAGTTACCAAAAATGTTATTACAACAGGTAATATCAGAATTGACACCAGCAGACGCCAGGTATTCCGTAAAAATGAACGTATCAGACTTACAGGAATGGAATTTAGCTTACTTGAATTATTAGTAAGCAATTCAGGTCAGGCTTTCTCAAGAAATGAAATTCTTCAATACGTATGGTCATACCCTGCCGATCATAGAATCGACACCAGAGTTGTTGATGTTCACATTAGCAGACTAAGATCAAAATTAGAAGTTGATCCTGCTAATCCAGAACTCATCTTAACAGCACGTGGTATTGGTTATATGTTCCAACGAATTAACTAAGTTTAAATATTTTAATGTTGGTTAATTTTAATTTTTTACTTTTTAACAGTACCTGTTAGAGTATCTAAGGTTCCTTGTCTTAAAGATTCTAAAGCATCTTGTGCTTTTATAGTAATGTTTTCTAAGGGATCTAATACTATTGTTTTTGTGTGGCCCGGTAAAGAATTCCAGAATGATATCCAATCCAATCCACCATTTTTCAGGTCTTTATTCACCATTCGACCAAAATATTTGTCCTCATCCTCGATTCTGGGATTGAGTACATCTATTCCATTTGTTTTGCAGCCTTCAACATATTCACTTGCTGCTTTTTTCCCATCTTCCTTTCTTTGCAAAGCGTGTTTAAAATCTGCTATATCCTGCTCGGTAGTTATAACTACCCTATCCAATCTTTTATTTTTAGAATTAGAAGTATCAATAAAGTCTGTTGGAATCCCCCTTTTTGCATTTTCATTTTTTATTCTTTCATATGCTGTTTTCACATCGCTCGGATTACCATAAACTTCAAACTTTTTTCCAAAACTTACTAAACTCATTTTTGCTTATTCCTTTTCATTTTTATTTTACATATACAATAAAACCAAAAGCATAAAAAAAATTACTTTTTTTATGAACAAATTTTCCTTTCAAACAAAAAGTAAATAAACACACAATAATTGGACTTTAATGGGGTTTATCCTGTAAAATATGATTGGATATTATTTATCAGCAATACACTTGCTATTAAATACTGATTGGTTGTATTATTGACTAGTGTTTTGTTAAATTAGTTTTGTCGGGTAATTTTTATAAGTAATTAATTTGATGCTGGTGCGCAATGCGCACCCTACTCCCGGGCTTTTTTCTTTAAGGCGTGAAATGAGTTATTTTTATTCTATTTATTTAACTTAACAGAGTACTAGTTAAAGACTAAATTATTAATTGGAGTTAGACGTGGGATACAAGATTTTATCAAAAAGAGAATTAAGCACTGATTTATACGAACTGGTCATTGATGCGCCTTTTGTTACCAGAAGGGGACAGGCAGGGCAGTTTATAATTTTGCGAGTGGATGAAAACGGAGAAAGAGTCCCTCTAACGATCGCAGATATTAATAAAGAAAAAAACGAATTAACCATAGTATTTATGGCTGTTGGCTATACCACCAAAAAACTGGCTGAATTAAATGCAGGTGATGAAATTTCAGATTTAGTCGGACCTCTTGGGGTCCCTACTGAAATAAAAAAATTCGGAACGGTTGTTTGCGTTGCTGGTGGATACGGAGCAGCACCTTGCTATTTAATTGCCAAGGCATTTAAAGAAGCAGGAAATAAAGTTTATATGATTATGGGCGCAAGAAGAAGCGATCTTATTTTCTGGCAGGAAAAAATGAAAAGCGCCTGTGATGAGCTTTTCATCACAACAGATGATGGAAGCCTGGGCAGGCAGGGTCTTGTTACTGATATTCTGAAAGAACTAATGGCAAAAGAGAAAATTGATCACGTTATGACAGTCGGGCCAATGCCAATGATGAAAGCTGTTGCTGATCTTACAAGAGCTGATAAAATTTATACCGTAGCAAGTATGAACCCAATTATGGTTGATGGAACCGGCATGTGTGGAGCATGCAGGGTAACTGTCGGCGGCAAAGTAAAATTTGCTTGTGTAGAAGGCCCTGATTTTGATGCACATGAAATTGATTTTGAAGAAGTTGCAAACAGAACCAGAATTTATAAAGATCATGAAACCAAAACAAGAGATCAGGACTGTAATCTTATAAAACAAGCTGATAACTAAAAAAAGATATTTTAATAAAAGAGACCACTTTTAAAAGTGGTCTCTTTTATTAAAATATTGAAAAATACGTTAATTATTTTTATTGTTTTTAGTGCTCATGCAAGAATCTTTTTACTCTACAAACGAGGCTACTGGCATTAACAGGCTTATTTATAAATTCATCAGCTTTAATCCAATCTTTTTCCTCTTTTGAATTAAGATCAAAGACAATACCTGTTTTTCTCACGATATCAGATAAAATGATAATTGGTATTTCAGGCTTTTCTTTTTTCATAGAATAAGCCAGACTAAACCCTGCATCAACATTTTCAAGCATAATTTCCGTAATTACAAGGTCAGGCTTAACGGAATTAAATTTTTCCATTGCCTCTTTTGCTGAATTAGCTAACGCTACTTTGAATCCTTGAGCTACTAATTCCTGCCTGTTTATTTCTAAAAATTCTTCATCTTTATCAACTAAAAGAACTGTTTTTTCCATAATTAGATTATCCTTTTTATTATTCCAAAAGCCAAACTCTTATCGGTTATACTCCGGGTCTTTCTACATAATGTGTATGAAGATGCTTGTGAGAAACCTCACTCAGTGGTTTCTTGAGGAATTCTTCATATACTCTCTGCACATCAGGGTTATGATATGAACCTCTTAAACCTTTATTAGCATCTATTTTATAAATACTCTTCAATCTGGCTTTTATTCTCTCGGGATCAGTATTAATTGGTTGACCACCACCGGCAATACATCCGCCCGGGCATGTCATAACTTCTATAAAGTGATAGTCTGCTTCACCTTTTAATATTCTATCCATTAATTTTCTGGCTTGACTAAGAGAATTAACAACAGCAACTTTAAGATTCATACCATCTATTGGTATTACAGCTTCTTTTGCTCCTTCAAGACCTCTTACTGAATAGAAATCAATATACGAAAGTTCTTTGCCTGTAATGAGATAATAAGCTGATCTTAATGCAGCTTCCATAACGCCGCCTGATGCTCCAAAAATATCACCTGCACCGGTGGCTATACCTAATAAGCTGTCAAATTTGCTTTCTTCCAGACTTGCAAAGTCAATGCCAAGGGATTTAAGAACTTTGACTAGTTCTCTGGTTGTAAGAACCGCATCAACATCGCGAATCTCATCGACTTCCATCTCTGATCTCTGGCATTCATATTTTTTAGCCGTACAAGGCATAATGGACACCACGAATATATCTTTTGGGTCTATTCCTTGCTTTTGTGCATAATAGCTCTTTGCTAAAGCTCCAAGCATTTGATGCGGAGATTTACAGGTTGATAAATTAGGAATTAATGATGGATAAAAATGCTCGATAAACTTGATCCAACCTGGAGAACAGGAAGTCATCATTGGAAGGACACCACCTTTAGTGATTCTTTCCACTAATTCACTGCCTTCTTCCATTATAGTCAAGTCAGCTGCAAAGTTTGTATCAAATACTTTATCAAAACCAATTCTTCTCAAACTGGTTACCATCTTACCTGTAGAAATTACACCTGAATCCATTCCCATAGCTTCACCGATTGTAACTCTAATAGCAGGTGCTGTTTGAACAATTACATGCTTTTTAGTGTCATATATAGCTTCAAATACTTGTCTAATTGAACTTCTTTCTTTTAGTGCGCCAGTTGGACAAACCATAATACACTGTCCACAGTTTACACAAACTGTTTCTTCAAGACTTTTGTTGAATGTCGGAGTAACAATGGTGTCAAATCCACGTTTTGTGAAGTCTATAGCACTGACGCTTTGAACTTCCTCACAAATTTTAACGCATCTGCCGCAAAGGATACACTTTTCAGGATCTCTTTCTATTGACGGAGAAGCTAAATCAGGGAGATTTTCTCTCATTCTACCTTTATAACGTACATCTCTTACGCCATATTCTTCAGCTAATTCCTGTAATTTACAGGTTCCGTTTCTTTCACACTTTAGACAATCAGGAGGATGATTTGCTATTAAGAGTTCTATAATCGTTTTTCTGGCTTGTCTTACTCTAGGAGAGTGAGTCTGGATATCCATTCCTTCTGAAGCTGGGAAAGCACATGCCGGGATTAAATTTCTGGCACCGCCGACCTCAACAACACATATCCTGCAAGCTCCCGTTACAGAAGTGTTTTCAAGATAACATAAAGTTGGAATATTAATACCTGCTGCTTTAGCTGCATCTAATATTGTACAGCCTTCAGGTGCTTCTACTTCTCTTCCATTTATTGTGAGCTTTATCTTTTTTACTATATCCATTTCCAGTTTTTCCATCACGTTCCTCTTCTAGCAGTGCTATTACGATAATTAAAAAAATTAAATTAAGTCTAAATAAATCAGTGACACAGTAACTTTTTCAGCTATTGATCTTTCCATAATACTTGGTTATCTACTTCAGTGCTATAACCGTTAACTTAGTTTAGGCGATTTCACCACTCTTTGATCAATCAAGAAATTTATCACTATTTAATCTCATTCTTATTGTATTTCAAACTTGATTTAAAAATCAAATGATTTAGTTGATTCTAGCAATTTATTAAGCTTAATTTTCTCTATGCAAAAAATACAAATTTGCTATAATAGATTAATACCAAAAAGCGTTGATATTGTTTTTAGAAGTATTATTTTAATAAATACTTGAATAATGGCCAAAAATGCCATAAAAACAATTAGGGGGACTACTAATAGCTTTAATCGAAGTCAAATATCTATATACAGCTTAAATATACGGCATAAATTAAAATCGATAATCTATGCACAATATATTTTTGCTGTCTATAGCCAGATTACCAAGAAAAGTAATGATTTTAATTTTGGAAAGTTTTGCATAATTTACTTATAAATGGGAATTTCAAAACAAGTAAACAAATAGGAGAAAAATGAATGAAAGCAGTGCAAGTAGACAAAGATGTTCGTGAAATTGTTCAAAAATGTGGACATACAAGAGAATATCTTATTCCAATTCTACAGGAATTAGTAGCCAAAAAGGGCTATCTTACTGAAGAACTAATTCGTGATGTGGCTCATGAGATGGCTATAAGTCCTAATGAAGTTTACAGTGTAGCAACATTTTACTCATTTATTAACACCAAGCCAACCGGCAAGTATGTTATAAGAATTTGTAAAACCATAAGTTGTGATTTAGCAGGTAAAGATGAAATCATTAAAGCGCTGGAAAAAGAATTAAGGGTTAAATTAGGATCTACGACTGATGACAGACTATTCACATTAGAAGTTACAAGCTGCATTGGAATGTGTGATCAGGGCCCGGCTATGTTAGTAAACGATGCTGTTTATTCAAAAATCGATTCCAAAAAAGCAGTAGAAATAGTAAAAGAATATAAAAATAAAGAAAAATAGGTAATAAATTCATCAATAAAGCACTTGTAATACTATTATTAAAATAAATTATAAGCAGGAGTACTAATATGGAAAGAAAACGTTTACTTTCACCTGACTATAAAGCAGGGGAAGCGCTAGAAAAAGCCCTATCACGTGATAGCAGTGATATAATCAAATTAATTAAAGATTCAGGCCTTAGAGGTAGAGGCGGTGCGGGATTCCCTACCGGAGTCAAATGGGAATTAGCTGCAAACGCTCCTGGTGATGTGAAATATGTAATCTGTAACGCTGATGAAGGCGAACCAGGAACATTTAAAGACAGAGTTTTATTGCTTGAACATATTGAAAAACTTGTTGAAGGCATGGTTATTGCAGCTCATGCCATTGGTGCTACAAAAGGTATCATTTACTTAAGAGCAGAATATCGCTGGATGCTTAATACTCTTGTATCTGAAATTGATGAAATGAGAAGCAGAGGCTTTTTAGGGAAAAACATCCTGAATAAAGGCATTGATTTCGATATTGAATTCAGATTAAATGCCGGCGCTTATGTTTGTGGAGAAGAAACTTCATTAATTGAATCACTGGAAGGTAAAAGAGGTGAACCAAGAAATAAGCCTCCTTACCCTGTACAATGTGGTTACCTTGAATCTCCTACAGTAATTAATAACGTGGAAACCTTTGGCTATGTACCATTTATCGTTACTCATGGAGCTGATGAATTTAAAAAGTACGGAACAGAAAAATCATCCGGCACCAAATTATTCAGCATCTCAGGAGATTGCGAAAATCCCGGTGTATTTGAATTGGATTTAGGCACCAAAGTACAGGAATTACTGGATCTTGTAGGTGCCAGAAACGCTAAAGCAGTACAAATAGGTGGAGCAGCCGGCATAACCATAGGTGAAAAAGACTTTGATAAACCTATATCTTATGAAGGATTCCCTCCAGGCGGCTCAATAATTGTATTTAACCGTTCACGTAATATGCGACACGTACTGAAAAACCTTATGGACTTCTTTGTTGAAGAGTCCTGCGGGCACTGTACACCTTGCAGGGAAGGCAACATTAAAATTCTAGATGCAGTAGAAAAGTTAGACAGAGGAGAAAGTCTGCCAGATGGATACATGCAGACATTGCTTGAACTGGCTGAAGTAATGAAAATCAGCTCTAAATGTGGCTTAGGACAATGTTCAGCTAATCCTTTTGTGTATATTTATAAAAACTTTAGAGAAGATCTGTAGATATAATTCAAATTATGGAGAAATAATATATGGAAACTCAAGTTCAAACCGGAACAAAAGCTGTAATTAACGGTAAAGAATGCTATGCAAAGGAAAATGAATCAATTCTTGAATTAGCAAAAAGAAATGATATTCATATTCCAACTCTATGCCATCACAGTGATCTTTGTTTAAAAGGTGTTTGCAGAGTATGTGTTGTTGAAGTAGAAGGACAGAGATTGCTTCAAACAGCATGCAGTACTCCTGTAGTAGATGGCATGGTGATAAATACCAATACTGAAAAAGTTCGCAAATCAAGAAAAATGATAATCGAATTATTATTATCAACCCATTACGGTGAATGTCTCACCTGTAAGAGAAATTTGAATTGCGAGCTTCAAACCCTTGCTGCTCAGCACGGTATTGAAGAAACCAGGTTTGAAAGGCCAAAAGAAAGAAGATACGAAATCGAAGAAGCTACACCTATAGTTAGAGACAATGATAAATGCGTACTTTGTCGCAGATGTGTCAGAGTTTGCGAAGAACTTCAGGGCGTAGAAGCTATCAAGCCTGTTCATAGAGGTAAAGAAAGCTCTATTGGATGTTTATACAATTTAGACCTTGGAGAAATAGTCTGTGTAATGTGCGGACAATGTATCAACCGCTGCCCGACCGGAGCATTAACAGAAAAGGATGCTACAAAAGATGTATGGGCAGCATT
>DNSU01000096.1:14742-15675 GCA_003499585.1 Cyanobacteria bacterium UBA9579
CCGACAAAACACGTAGTTGTTCAAACAGCTCCTGCAATTAGAGCTGCTCTTGCAGAAGCATTTAATATTCCTCCAGGTGAACGTGTAACCGGCAAAACAGTTACCGCACTTAAGAAAATGGGATTTGACGGTGTATTTGATACCGACTTTACCGCTGACTTAACTATCCTTGAAGAAGGTACAGAACTTTTGACCAGACTTAAAAAAGCACTTGTTAATGGTGAAAAAGTTCCAGTTCCACTATTAACTTCCTGCTCACCAGGATGGATTAACTATATCGAGCATTATTATCCTGATTTGCTTCCAAATCTATCTACCTGCAAATCACCTCAGCAAATGTTCGGGGCTTTAGCAAAAACCTATTACGCTCAAAAGATGGGTATCAACCCTGAAAGTATTGTTACTGTTTCAGTGATGCCTTGTACAGCTAAAAAATTCGAAGCTGATAGACCTGAGATGTGTGATAGTGGCTATAAAGATGTTGATTATGTACTCACAAACAGAGAATTAGCCAGAATGATCAAACAATCAGGACTTAACCTGATGGAGTTAAAAGAAGGTGAATATGACTCTCCTATGGGAATATCTACCGGTGCTGCCGTAATATTTGGTGTTACCGGTGGTGTAATGGAAGCTGCTATTCGTACAGCATATGAACTCGTTACAGGTCGCGAAGTTCCGTTTAATAACCTCGAAATCCACCCTGTACGTGGAATGGAAGGCGTAAAAGAAGCTTCATTGGTAATCGAAAATGCACTTCCTGAATGGAGTTTCCTTGAAGGAGTTGAAGTCCAGGTAGCTGTTGCAAATGGTCTTGCTAATGCTAAAAAAGTAATGGATAAAGTAAGATCCGGTGAGGTTGCTTATCACTTCATAGAAATAATGGCATGCCCCGGCGGATGTCTTGGCGGTGGCGGTCAACCAATTCCAACC
>DNSU01000131.1:0-281 GCA_003499585.1 Cyanobacteria bacterium UBA9579
GGTGCGCAGTGCGCACCCTACTTCAGAATTCTGAATCAATGTACTAGTAAGCTTAATCCTACTATGGTTTTAGCATCAGTTATTTTACCTTCTTTTATCATACCCCAGGCTGAGTCAATATCAATTACTAAGGGTTCTATTATTTCACCGTAATCAAGATTTGTCTGTGAAAATGTCAAGTTATAAGCTTTGTAAAGATACAGCTTTTCATCACAAAATCCCGGAGCTGTATAAATAAAACCTAAAGAATCCCAGGATTGAGCGCTATATCCTGTCTCTTC
>DNSU01000131.1:350-578 GCA_003499585.1 Cyanobacteria bacterium UBA9579
CTGTCTCTTCCTGTAATTCCCTTTTTGCAGCAAGGAATGGATCTTCTCCTCTGGTTAATTTTCCTGCCGGAAATTCTATTAATTCTTGCCCTATAGGATATCTCCACTGTTTAACCAGAATAACCTTGTTATTATCAATAACAGGTACAATAACAACCCCTCCGGGATGCTCAACAACTTCACGAAAATGCTCATTTCCATCACTTAAAAGAACATCATCACGTCTTA
>DNSU01000131.1:660-4666 GCA_003499585.1 Cyanobacteria bacterium UBA9579
GTTATGTAGCCTGTATATTTAACCTCTGAAGAGATAGTCTTTTCACGTAAATTTTGCATTTACAAACCCTTTATATATGTTTATTATAAACATAGCAGATTATAATAATTCTAAAGATTTTTCAATATAAAGGTAGAGAAATATGAATTTAAAAGGTAAAGATTTTCTAACTCTGGCAGACTATGATAAAGAGAGTATAAATTATTTGCTTGATCTTGCAAGCAGACTAAAACAGGATAATAAAATCGGCAAAAAACATCATATCTTAAAAAATAAAACACTGGCTATGTATTTTGAAAAACCAAGCCTGAGAACCAGAATGAGCTTTGAAGTAGGCATACAGCAACTAGGCGGTAATGCTCTGATTCTAAAAAAAGAAGAAGTAAATCTTGGAACAAGAGAAACCATAGCTGATACAGCAAGAGTTGTATCAAGGTATGTTGATGGAATAATGATAAGAACTTTTGCACACAGTGACGTTGAAGAATTTGCAAAATGGGCGGATATCCCTGTAATTAATGGGTTGACTGATAATCTCCATCCATGTCAGATTCTTGCTGATTTATTAACTATAAAAGAAAAATTAGGACCTTTAGAAGATCTTAAACTGGCATATCTGGGCGATGGCAACAATATGGCAAATAGCCTTCTACTTGGCTGTTCCATTATGGGCATGGATGTTTCAATAGGTTGCCCTGACGGATACGAACCTGACCCTGTTTATGTTAAGAAAGCTGAAGAATTTGCCGATAAATCAGGCTCCATAATTGACATAACAGACAATCCTCTTGAAGCTATAGAATTGGCTAATGTAATTTATACTGATGTTTGGGCAAGTATGGGGCAGGAAAATGAAGCTGAAAGCAGAAAAGATATTTTCAAACCATACCAGATCAATAGCGAATTATTAGGCAATGCCATAGAAGACGCTATTGTTCTTCATTGCCTACCTGCTCATAGAGGTGAGGAGATAACTGAAGAAGTTCTTGAAAAGTTTGCGCCGATAATATTTGAGCAGGCTGAAAATCGTCTTCATGCCCAAAAATCTATATTGGCTTCAGTTATTCAATAATAAATTACTATGATTTAACCTGTATATTTCAAATCAAAAACAACATAAAGAAATTAAGAAGCTGTCTTGTTATCTTTTATTAAAAAAGAATTTGCAACATTAAACCATTCGTAATCTAATGGTCAAAAACAAATCAGAATCAGTATTATGGAAAATTTAGACATTTTCTGGATTATTTGGTATAATTTTGCTTAAGCCAAACTAACACTTAGCAAACGGATTTTGTAACATTTAATGTTAAATTTAATAAATATAACGGATTAGAAGATTTTTTACTGAAGCAAGGTAGTTACAATGATTAGAGATTATTTATAGAAAAAAGATTATTTCATATTCAAAAGAATTGTGTTATGTAAGTAGTTGTGTTGAGGCAGTGTATTATCTAAAAAAGGTATAGGGTATTATGTTTAAAACTTTACCAAATGTAGCATATTTTTCAATGGAAATGGCGATTGACCAGGCACTTAGCACTTATTCGGGAGGTCTGGGCTTCTTGGCAGGAAGTCATATGCAGTCAGCCGGGTATTTAGGAGTACCGATGGTTGGCGTAACCGTATTATGGTCATTCGGCTACTATGAACAAAGAATTGACAGTGAAGGAAAAGCTGATATAGGTTATGTCAAAAAACATTATGATTTTTTGACAGATACCGGAATAATTGTTGATGTTAAAATCTTTGGGCAAAATGCAAAAGTTAAGGCTTTGAGATTAGAGCCTGAAATTTTTGGAACAGTTCCAATTTATCTCCTATCAACTGACATTCCTGAAAACCCGCCAGAAATTCGTCAAATAACTCATAAATTATATGATGCCAACGAAAAAACTCGCATAAGCCAGGAAATAGTCCTTGGTATTGGCGGTGTAAGAGTATTAGAATCTTTAGGCTTTGACTTTGATACTATTCATATGAACGAAGGTCATGCTTTACCAGCTGCTTTTGAACTTTTACGTATGTATAACGGCGATATGGATAAAGTTAGAGACAAGACAGTCTTTACCACACACACTCCAGTATCAGCAGGAAATGAAGTTCACTGGGTAGATTTATTGCATGATGCGGGCTTCTTTGCCGGCATGTCCAGAGAAAAAGCTATTGAGCTCGGTGGAGAAAACTTCTCTCTCACTGTAGCAGCTCTTAGAATGAGCCGTATTGCAAATGCTGTTTCCCAGCTCCACGGCATGGTTTCTAATAAAATGTGGGAATGGGTAAAAGACAGATGTAAAATCATAGCTATTACTAACGCTGTTAACTTACATTACTGGCAAGATGAAAGAATTCAACAAGTTAAAGCAAAAGAGGAATTAATAAGCGTTAAAAAGCAGATGAAGAGCGAACTCTTCAAATATATTGCAGGTCAAACCGGCAAACGCTTCAACCCTGATGTACTTACCATTACCTGGGCAAGAAGATTTGCTGATTACAAACGTGCTTGGCTCATCTTAATGGATAGAGAGCGCATTGCTAAGTTATTGAAAGAAAATAAAATTCAGTTAATATTTGCAGGTAAATTCCACCCTGCAGACACATTAGGCCGTGATATGTTTAACAATATTCTTAAACAATCTTATGAATTACCTAATGTTGTAGTATTACCAAATTATGAACTTGAACTTAGCAGTATACTTAAAAAAGGTACTGACGTATGGCTAAATACTCCTTTACGTCCATTTGAAGCATCAGGTACATCAGGCATGTCTGCTAATATGAACGGTGCACTTCACTTATCCATTTATGATGGCTGGACAGTAGAAGGTACATTCCATGATATTAACGGATTCACCGTTACATATCCCGATCTTGATAATGATATACCTTGGGAAGAACGTCATTGGAAAGATCATGAATGCATGATGGATACTATCGAAAATAATATAATTCCTACATATTATGAAAATCCTGATAGATGGTCTACATTAATGCAACAGGCAATCAGAACTGCTGAAGCTTATTTCCATTCAGACCGTATGGTAATTGAATACTATAACAGGTTATATAAACCAATCGCCAAAGGCAAAACCAGCGAAGATAAAGCCAGTGATATGGTAGTTTCAGAATCTCCAAATCTAGATGCCTGGACATATTCAAATATTAAATAGAATTAATTATTCATAGATTAAAAAGCACCATTTTAAATGGTGCTTTTTATCTTAATTGTTCAAGTTTTTTTAAGGTTTTTCCGCTATAAATAAGCTCTTTAGCCAGATTAATTCCCTGTTCTAAAGAATCAGCCTTATTGCCCGCCCATAGCAATGCTGCTGAATTTATTAATAAAATATCGAGCCTGGCATCATTTATCTTGCCTGAGAAAATATCTTCAATTATTTTTGCATTTATCTCTGGTGTTCCACCTGAAATATCCTCAAGAGTTGCCAGCTTTATACCAAAATCTTCCGGATGAATTTCAAAAGATTCTATTTGTCCGTTTTCAAGCTTATAAACAAGAGTTTTTCCACAGACACTTATTTCATCCATAATAGGATTTTGAGCATCTACTACCATGGCTCTTTTACAACCAAGATTCTTTAATGCTTCAGCAATCTTAGGGCATAATTTAGGGCATGCCACACCTAATACCTGTCCTGTTGGTTTGGCAGGATTGGTAAGAGGTCCTAAGAAATTAAATACGGTTCTTATTCCAAGGTCTTTTCTTACGACATTAACATGAGCAGTGCATTTGTGAAAGTAAGGTGCATGAATAAAAGCTATATTGTTTTTTTTAAGACTATCGCCAACCTGCTCAGGTGTATTAACAAGGGGAATGCCTAAATGTTCAAGTACGTTACTACTTCCACACATACTTGTAAAGCCGAAATTTGAATGCTTAGCCACATGTAATCCTGATGCAGCTGCAACAATAGCAGAAGCTGTTGATATATTAAAAGTATTTGCCTGATCTCCGCCTGTTCCGCAGGAGTCTACTATAGTATTAATA
>DNSU01000131.1:4732-6985 GCA_003499585.1 Cyanobacteria bacterium UBA9579
ATATAGTATTAATACCATCGAGATTAATCTGAGAAGCTCTCTCTCTCATTCTTATAGCAAAGCCTGTTATCTCTTCAGGGGTTTCACCTTTCATCTTTAAAGCGGTTAAGAATGCAGCTATCTGAGTTGGAGCAGCAATTCCTTCTCCCATATAATCGATCAAATCACTTGCTTCTTGCAGTGTTAAATTTTTACCGTCTGTTATCTTTTTTAATGCCGCTTTTAACATACGAACCTTAAATCTATTTCATTTCAAGAAAATTAGAAAGCATCTTATGTCCATCCTCTGTGAGAATCGATTCTGGATGGAATTGAACACCCATGAGATTTGCATAATCTTTATGTTTTACTCCCATAATAAGCCCATCTGAAGTCCATGCCGTAATTTTTAAAGGAGTATTTTCTATAGAATCTTTGTCAATAATAAGAGAATGGTATCTTGTAGCGGTAAAAGGGCAGGATAATTGGGCAAATAAAGGCTCATCATTATCAAAAATTATTTTAGAAACCTTGCCATGCATCAAATATGGAGCCCTGACGACTTTTGCCCCGAATATTTCACCAATACACTGATGACCAAGACATACACCTAATATAGGATATTCACCTTTCAGCTCTTTGATTATATCATTTGACACTCTGGCTTCACTTGGAGCTCCCGGGCCCGGTGAGATTATTATATGACTCGGATTTAATTTTCTAACCTCATCCACGGTTATAGAATCATTTCTATAAACTTGAGAATCGTAACCCAGCTCACCAAAATACTGGACAAGGTTATATGTAAACGAATCATAGTTATCAATGACAAGTATCATAGCCATATCTTTCTTATTGTGAATGTCTCAATTATATCAGACTTTTTACCTTGTTCAGAAGTTCAAAATATTTTAATTTGTATCAACGCCTTTATATTAATTTTCCCACAAACTCTTTTACCTGAGACTTTGTGCTTTCCATACTGCCACTGTTATCAATTATAAGGTCTGATTTACGGACTTTTTCTTCCTGCGGCATTTGGGCGTTTATTCTGCTTAAAGCTTCTTCTTTTGACAGGTTGCGTTTTTGCATTAATCTATCTATCTGCGTATTCCTATCAACAGTTACTATAATTATATAATCAAACATATCCTGCATATTCGCTTCAAAAAGAAGAGGTACTGTTACTGCAACCAGCTTTTTATCCTGATTTTCATTAAAAAATCGTTCTATTCTCTTTTGAACTACCGGATGAATAATATCTTCAAGTTTTTTTCTTTTTTCTTTATCTCTAAATACTATTTTCCCAACCTTTTCTCTGGATATAGTATCTTTTTCAGTCCTGACGTCAATTCCTTCAGAATTAAAAAGCCTATAAACCTCATTGATTATTCTCTGATCATTTTCTAGCAGGTCATGAACTATTTTATCTGAATCAATAACAACTACACCCTCTTCTTGTAAAAAGGACTCGACTAAACTTTTTCCTGAAGCGATATTTCCTGTAATTCCAAGCTTGATCATTGTATAATTATATCCTAAAGGTGATAATATCACCAAACTTAAGTTATCGCTCATAGTCCTTATTGAAGAATTATTTAAAAGGCTAATCATTATGACCTTTGAACAAGATAAAAAATATATGCAGCATTGTATCGATCTGGCTAAATTGGGGGAAGGCTATGTTTCTCCAAATCCGCTAGTTGGTGCAGTTGTGCTTGATAAAAATGCTCAAGTTGTTGGAACAGGTTATCATAAGAAATATGGTGAAGCACATGCCGAAGTTAATGCCCTTAACGATGCAGGAGAGCTTGCAAAAGGCGGAACACTTTATATAAATCTTGAACCATGTTCTCACTTTGGCAAAACCCCTCCCTGTGTAAATAAAGTTATAGAATCAGGCATCAAAAGGCTGGTTATAGGAATGGTTGATCCTAACCCTCTTGTTGCAGGTGAAGGAATAAGAAGAGCAAAAGAAGCCGGAATTGAAGTTACTATTGGTATTTTAGAAAAAGAATGCAAAAAGCTTAATGAGATTTTCATTAAACACGTTACTCAAAAACAACCATTTATTGCTATAAAAACAGCCTCTACCATAGATGGAAAAATAGCCACAAAAACAGGCAGCAGCAAATGGATAACTTCTGATCTTGCAAGACTGGAAGTTCAAGGATTAAGAAAAAAATATGATGCAATATTAACAGGATCAGGAACAGTAATAGCAGATAATCCGAGCCTAACATGCCGGATCCCCGGAGGCAGAAATCCTGTAAG
>DNSU01000031.1:0-259 GCA_003499585.1 Cyanobacteria bacterium UBA9579
TACCTGGTAACAAGACAGCTTCTTAGAAATTAATAGTTTTAATTTAGCCTGTTTGATATTTTTTCTGGAATTTGTGGATGGATAAGATAAAAAATCTTTTTAATAACAGACGATTCAGGTTATTTGCTTTATTTCTGATTATACTGCTTGGTTTTTGTATCAGGATGACGGGGTTGTATAAATTAGGAGGGTTCTGGTTTGATGATGCAGCAAGTTTCTATGTTGCTCGAGAATCATTTCCTTTTGACATAATAAAGAG
>DNSU01000031.1:312-8610 GCA_003499585.1 Cyanobacteria bacterium UBA9579
TTCCTTTTGACATAATAAAGAGTCTTTGTACAAAAGACACTCATGCGCCGTTATATTTTATTTTGCTCCATTTCTGGATGAAAATATTTGGGATACACGATATTATCATCAGATTATTTTCTGTGATACACGGTATTTTAATTATTCCGATTTTTTATCTTATTGGAAAAGAGATTTCATCGAGAAAAGCAGGGTTTTTACTTGCTTTATTTGCAAGCTTTAATTCTTTTTTAATCTATTATTCTCAGGAAGTACGATTCTACGCTCTTGCAGCTTTATTCGGGGCTATATCAATATTATTTCTTGTCAAAGTTATTAAAAAACCTAAGTTAAGAAACTATATAGGGCTAATCTTAGCTAATGTTGGGGTTTTATATACTTTTACCATTGGCTTTATTTTTGTTTTCTGTGAAGCTTTTATAATTTTGGCTTATTTTTGCAAAAATAGGCGTTGGCCTGAAATAAAGCATTTTATTTATGCTCAATTAGTAACTCTTACATTGTTTATTCCTTATTTAGCTGTAATAATCCAGCAGTACAATGCTCAGATAAAAGGATATATAAGCTCTTTTAGCTTTTTTGAGTCTTTTAATTACGCAAGTATCCTTTTATTACTGCAAAATTGGTTTTCTCCATATGTATCAGGCATTGTATATCCTAATTTACATTATTATGAAGAGCTTTTATTAAACGGAATAAAACCTGAATTCATTATTTTTGCTGTAATGCCTGTTACTATATGCCTTATTGGTATAATAAAAACCCTTCAAAAAAGAAATATCGTTTCTTTAGTTTTTGGTGTTGGGGTTTTACTCATATTTATTGAAATTATACTCACCTTTATGGGTAAGCTTGCTATTACTCCAAGGTATGCTATCCTTGCTTTTCCTGCTTTTTTAACTGCCGCAGTTTATGGGTTGGTTAGCTTTAAAAGCAGGGTTTTATCAGGTTTATTAATCTCTTTATTAATCTTTACTAACTTATACTATCTGGCATTTAGTCCTCATAGTATTCAAAGATACCCATCGTCACAAGGATATGGCACAGTCGCCAGAATTCTCAATAAATATGATTTAAATTCCGGGGATATTCTTCTTATGCCCATGGAAGGCCGATTTCTGGGCAAATATTATTCTTTAAAAGATATAAATTTACTGGATTTTACAGTGGGGGATATTTGCCTTGATTCTAATATACTTTTAGGCGCAAAATTAACTGATATTTTAACCAAAGAAAATGCTCATGATAAGCTAAGAAACTATATTCTTTCTCCCAAAATTCCTTACAGTTTTGAAAATTACATTAAAACTAATGTTGTTGATAAGCTTGAGCGGGGAAGATATTTTATTATAGTTATGCCTGCAGGGTTGAAACCTTTTGATGAAAATCTTCTAACAAATATTGCTGTGAATGATAAAATATATAAGAATATCTCCCTGTATTATTTATTAACCTCAAAAGCTGCGATTAATTTAAACAAAATTGTGCAAAAATATTTTTCAACTGAGGCTATAATTAAAAAAGACGAGTGGGAAATCTATATTTTGAAAAAAGTGTGACTACTGAATGGCTGATAAAATCTACATAATATTACCTATTTATAACGAAGGTGAGAGTATATATAACCTTTTAAGTAAATATAATGATTTTTTTACTAATCATTGCTCAATTTCGCATGAAATAATAGCTATAAATGATTTCAGCACAGACAATACAGAAAATTGGATTTTAAAATCCCGAGATGAATTTGGCTCTTTAAACATAAATTATATAAGACATGATAAAAATAAAGGGCTTGAAGGGGCGTTATACACAGGCTTTTTACTGGCAAATGAGCTTCTGGGTGAAAATGATATTGTTGTAACTATGGATAGTGATGACACCCATAACCCTTATTTAATAGGTGATATGCTTGATAAAATTAATCAGGGAGCTGATATTGTCATCGCTTCAAGATATTGTAAGCAGTCAAAGGTATATGGATTAAGCAGCTTTAGGGCTTTTTTAAGTCTTGGTGCAAGGTTTCTGTACACCTTAAAATGGAATATAAAAGGGGTTAAAGATTACACCTGCGGATTTAGAGCTTATAAAAGCTGGGTGGCCAAAGATTCTATTAGTCATTACAGAGAAAATTTTATCCAGGAAAAAGGTTTTACCGTCACTGCTGAATTATTGAAAAAGATGAGTATATTTAATCCTATTATTACTGAAGTACCGATGATTTTGACGTATTCAAACAAGCTAAACACCTCAAATATGAATATTTTCAGGACAATCAGGCTTACTATAGAAATGCTGTCCAGATAAAATCAATATTACCCATAAAATAATCCGGCACTAAGCCGGATTAAGTATTTAATAAATAATAAACATAATGACAATAAATATAATAAGTAACCATGTGCCAAACATGATTCTTTCCCCCGATTACCCCCATGTATTATTCATTATGGTTTAATTTTTAGGTAATTTCATCAGCCAATTATTTATGATTATGTAACTTTTATGTTCTTTCAGGTAATATGCATAAAAACCAGTTGATGGTTTAAACCATTGTTTATCTGTATTCCGGCTTTAATACTCCTGTTAAATGCCCGTTTGTTTCAAGTATAATGATCTCAAATGCTTCATGCGATGGCACACCATATCCTCTGGCCATTTTATTAAGATCATCTGTCTTTAATAAAACTCTTTCCATAGCTTTAGTGTTAATTTTGCCATTCTTAACAAGTATTATTGGCTTGCCCTCTATCAATTCACGCAATATTTGAAATTTTTGAACTATTACTGTTGAACCAATAATAACGGCTCCGATTATAACATGTGCCCAGAAATTTGGGTACTTGCTGGCAATACCTCCAAGCAAACCTGAACCCAGTAAAATTAAAAGCAAAAGATATTCAGGGCTTGTCTGACTAAAGGTCCTGTAACTAAGAAATCTAAGAGCAAAAATAATAAACCAGAAAAGTAAAAATGTCTCTATAACAATCTCTAGCACCCTTTCCCAGGATAATGTATATAATTCTGTTATTAGATTCATTTTTATATTCCTTATATTAGAATATGTTGAATATTACAAGTATTATCAGTTATTTCAAGAGTCATAAAGCTATATTAGTTTTACTAAAATGTAAATTTAAGTTAGTATTAGACTGGTAGTATTAAAGAGTAAGAGTTGATGCACGAAACAAATTTTCTGATCGAAATAGCAGAAATATTCCTTTTAGCGTCTGTGGTAGGTTTGATTTTAAGTAAACTTAAGCAGCCTACTATTGTTGCGTATATTTTGACAGGGATAGTTCTGGGCCCCGGGGTTTTAGGTCTGGTTAAAAATCAGGAGATTATTTCCCAACTGGCAGAAATTGGCATTATTGCGCTATTGTTTACTCTTGGTCTTGAATTTTCCTTTGACAAATTTAAACAGGTTAGAAAAACCGCCCTTTTTGCAGGGCTTTTTCAGATTATATTGACTATACTTTTTATTTCGATAATAACCGGACTTATAGGGTTTAATCTTGTTCAAAGCCTGTTATTAGGCTGTATAGTAGCCTTAAGCAGTACAGTTATTGTACTAAAAAGCCTTACTGAATCAGCCCAGATTGACTCATTACACGGCAGAATTATGCTTGGTATTCTTATCATTCAGGATTTGAGCTTGATTCCTATCATGATTATTCTGCCCAGTCTTGCTCTCGAATCAGGTCAGATCTTTATGCCTTTATTATTATCTATTTTAAAAGCAGGTGTGTTTTTAGCTTTGGCTTTATTAATGAGTTTAAAAGTAGCTCCGATTATTATGAACTTTATAACTTCTACTAATAAAGAGATACTTACACTATCATCTATTGCTATTGCATTTAGTACCGCAATTGTAGCTAATTACTTCGGGATTTCTCTTGCATTGGGTGCTTTTATTGCTGGTCTGGCTCTTAGTATTACTGCTCATAGTAAACAGGTAATCGCTGAAGTAATACCGTTTAGAGATGCGTTTGCTATGGTTTTCTTTGTGTCTATTGGCATGTTGATGGATATAACCTTCTTCATTAACAATTTAGCCCTGATTCTTGGCGTTGTGACTTTAATTTTCCTTCTTAAATTTATAATCTGCTTTTTCGTTGTTTATTTTACCAAATATCCCGGACAAACTGCTCTTTGGGTGGGATTATCACTGTTTCAAATAGGAGAATTCTCCTTTATACTGGCTAAATTGGGTGAATCTACAAATATAATTAGTCCGAATATCTATTCTCTAATTATTATTTCAGCTCTTATAACTATGTTCTTCACTCCATTCATAATTAAGCTTATTCCAAATATACTTGTCCGCCTTCAACGTTTAGCTTTCTGGAATAAACATTTTAAAGGCAAGATAAAGATTGAAACTCACGATTCTGTTTTAAAAGATCATGTGGTTATATGCGGTTTTGGGCCGATTGGAAAAAGTTTAGCGAGGATACTTGAACTTCATAATCAGGTTTATGTCGTCGTAGAGATGAACAATAGAACTGTTCAAAAGCTGCAAAAGGAAAAGATTCCTGTAATTTATGGTGACGCCACTCATAAGGATATTTTAAAACATGCTAATGTTGATCAGGCAAAGATAATTGTAATCACTCTTCCTGACTCCAAGAGCTGTGAGATGGCTACAGCAAGTGCCAGAAAATTAAGTGAGGATATTTATATAATTGTAAGATCCAGATATCAGGCCAATATTGACAGCCTATACCAAGCAGGGGCTAATATTGTTATTTATGAAGAGTATGAAACAAGCTCTGCTATTATTAACAACGCTCTTGCCAAGCTTGACTATTCATGTGAGGAGATTGAATCCCTTAATTATCTGGTAAGACAAAATAAATGCCAGCTTTTACAGGAAAGCTACAAAAATCAGGAATCTGTCACAGGAAGAATGGATATCTTTAAAAATAACGAAGTTGACTGGATCAAAGTCGCTAAAAACAGCCCGTTTATTGATAAAACCATTGCCCAAAGTAATATAAGGCAGATTTACGGCACATCAATAATTGCCATTATTAAGAATAAGACTAACATCCCTAACCCTTCGGCTGATACTGTAATAACTAAAGGCAACATTCTGGTTGTACTTGGTAATACTGAACAGCTAAAACGATTAAGAGCAGATTTAACAGATTAAATAATACATGGTCTGATGAATAGCTTCGCTACTAATTATTTTGTTCCAGCGGTAGCGCGAACCAGAAGGTTGTTCCCTGTTCTTCTACTGATTCAAAATCTATACAGCCTTTGTGTAATTCAACCAGTTTTTTCGTCAGCACCAGACCTAAGCCTGTTCCTTCCTGTTTTCTGGCATAAGAGGAATCTAGTTGCCTGAATTGTAGGAATATCTTGTCTCTGTTTTTTTGTGAGATACCAATCCCTGTGTCTTTGACTTCTACTTTTAAGTGATTATTCTCAAGACTTGTTTTCACAGAAACTTTGCCATTATCCATAGTAAATTTTATAGCATTACTTAAAAGATTATATATTATTTGTTTAAATCTGAGTATATCAGCGCTTACTTCTATATTAACAAGTTCTAATTCAATATTAATACTTTTCTTACTTATCATATCATCTAATATAATTAGAGATTCTTTTATTACATCTCTGGTATTAAACTTTTCATAATATAGCTTCATATTTCCTGATTCTACCTTGGATAGATCAAGAATATCATTGACTAACCTTAAAAGATGTTTTCCGCTAACAGCAATATTGTTTAAATATTGAGTTTGTTTATCAGATAAGTCCCCATAATTTCCGCCTGATAACATTTCAGAAAAACCTATAATTGCATTTAATGGGGTTCTAAACTCGTGGGACATGTTGGCCAGGAATTCACTCTTTAATCTTGTGGCTTCTTGAGTCTGTGTATATAAACTCGCCTGGCTAATTGCAATTGAGACCTGATCGGCAATAGCCATTAGAAGATCAGCTTCTTCATCTGTCCATTGTCTATAATTAGTGTATTCAGAAAGAAAAATCCCACCCCAAACTTCCTCGCCTCTTTTAATTGGAACTCCTATAATAGATTTTATTCCGCCATGCTTATATGTTTGTCTAAAATAATCCGGCGTATCAGACTTATCAACATCGTCAAAAGCCAGATTGCTACCTGTTTTACTTAACTGTTCAATCCAATAGGCCCTTGTTTTATCAATTAACGGACAATTAACAAGATCATTTAAAGCCTCATCAGTCTTATATTCTGCTAGAATAGCGGTGTTTCTGATCTCTCCTCTAAAATCACCAATAGCTACTCTTTCTGTTTTGAATATTCTTGCAATTTCATTGCAAATATTGCTAAGAACCACATCAACATCCAGAGAACTCCTAATGCTTGTAATTCCTTTTCTTAAGGACTTTTCTCTTTCGGCTTGCATTTTAGTTTTTGAAAATAATTCAGCCTGTTGAATTGCAATATATATCTGGTGTGTAATAGTTTCAAGCAGACTGATTTCTTCTTCTGTCCAATTTCTGTGATTATCAGCCATTAATAATCCTATTGCGCCCCAAACCTTGTCATCTTTTCTTATCGGTGAGGCAATTATGGATTTTACGCCCATTAATTCGTATAATTCACGCAAATAATCAGGTATATCTGCTGTGTATATGTTATCAACAACAAAGCAATGACCTTGCAGGTAATAGTTTTGCACTATATGCTTTGATGCTTTCTGGGTTAAAATATCCTGTAATCCTGTTATTGTATCTTTAGCCTTGAATTCTTTCCTTACTTTCCACTCTATTTGCTCATTTTTTCCAATAAATTCAACTATATTAGCACTGTCAACATTAAACATTTTTGCTATTTCATCGCAAATTATCTGTAATGTATCCTCGATATCAAGGGTACTTCTAATGGTGCTGATGATTTTTCTTAAAGATCTTTCTCTATCAGCCTGTCTTTTAGTTGTAATATAAAATTCTGCCTGCTGAATGGCAAGATAAACCTGGTCTGTTATTGTTTCAATAAGGTTTATTTCGTCTTCAGTCCAGTTTCTGAACTCTTTTATTTTTACTAAAACTATGGTACCCCAAACTTTATCACCTTTTTTAATAGGAGATGCCAGAACTGATTTGCCCCCTATTAACTCATATGTCTGTCTGAAATAATCAGGGGCATTATGCTTATTAACATTATTAATGCCTATAGTTGTTCCCTTAACTAAATTTTCACCCCAATATTCAGAAAATCTCTTATCAAAAGTGATATCGCTGGACATTGTTATTGTTTCATCGGTTATGTGTTCTCTTCTGGTTATACAGTTTATGTAATCACCTTCACCCGGATACTCTACAATTATAGTTCTTTCTACATCAAAGAGTATGGCCACTTCTTCACAAATTATTTTTAAAATTTCATCGATATCAAAAGTACTTCTGATGGTACTGATGATTTTTCTAAGGAACTTTTCTCTATCTGCCTGCTTTTTGGTAGTTGAGTAAAGTTCAGCTTGTTTTATAGCAATAGCTATCTGGCTTCCTATGTCTTTTAATATCTCTATATGGGTTTCATTCCAATGTCTTACATTTTGTATCTGATGCACTGAAAAAATGCCAAGTACTTCCTTTTTATGAATAATTGGCATTATTATGGCTGATTTAGTGCCGTATAACTTGTAAAAACTCTTTTGGACAGTACCAAGCCGCTCTATTTCAATATCATCTATTATAACAGGCGCATTATCTACAGTTACTCTTTCGTACCATTCCCGGGATTTATTTATTATTAATTCGTGATCTATAATTGATGCAAAATTTTCATCTAACCTGAATTCACTTTTAGAATCAAATTTGCCTGTTTCTCTGTTAAATAAAGCTATTAAACACCTATCAACCTTGAGCAGCTTGCCAACTTCTTCAACAGTAGTGTGAAGAACCTCCTCTAAGTCCAGAGATTCCCTGATACAGTTTATTATCCATCTGACAATTCTTTCACGTTCTTGTTGTTCGAAAATTTTGTTAATATACTCAGTAATATTCTCTTCTTCCGGGATAAGATTTTTCCCATTTAAAGTCAGAACTTCCTTTTTTTCAATAGAAGTTCCTTCCTGCTCTTTTAATTCCTCAACTTTTTGAGAAATTTGTTTTAAAGTTTCTAATAATTTCTGCATTTTTATTTCCAGATAAAGGTGAAAATATTATAGTTATTTTAAATAACTTATAAATCTAAATTACAAATTATTTTAAAATAACTATTCAGATTTTGCAAAACATTTGAATAATTCAATTTTAATTTAACTTAATACATCGTCAATTAGACAGTTGTCTAAT
>DNSU01000156.1:0-6931 GCA_003499585.1 Cyanobacteria bacterium UBA9579
GTGAAGAACTAATAGAACAGGCTGAAAAGTCTGTCTGTAAACTTTCTAACCATAATAAAACCAATTAAGGGGCAGGAAATGACCAATAAAAAAATTCTTATAGTTGATGATGAACAGGATATAGTAGAAACTCTCAAATTTGTATTTGAAGCTGAGGGCTTAAACTGCATTACAGCGTATGATGGTGAGGAAGCTTTAAACAAAGCAAAGACCGAAAATCCTGACCTGATAATTCTTGATGTAATGCTTCCAAAAATCAATGGTTATAAAGTTTGTAGACTTTTAAAGTTTGATACAAAGTATAAAAATATTCCTATACTTATGGTTACAGCCAGATCTCAGGATGAAGATAAGTTAATTGGAGAAGAGACAGGCGCAGATGAATATATTACAAAGCCCTTTGATATAGATGAAGTAATAAGTCTAGCCAAGCAATATCTTAACAAGGTTTAGTAGTTACAATTTACAGGTAATATTATGCAGAATCCCCTAAGCAATAAAACCATAGAAAAGTTGAAATACGATCTTGTAAGAGATGGATTGCTTAGTTATGAAAGTCTATCTAAAGCTGAGGAAATTGCAAAGGGTGAAAATAAAAACCTTGCTCAGGTTCTCATTCAGTCAAATTTAATTCCTGAGCAGGATTTACTTGGTTTTATCGAGGCTAAACTTCATATACCTTATGTAAATCTTGATGATTATACCATTGATAAAAGCTGTTTAAGTTTTATCTCCAGACAGGAAGCCCAAGGTTACAGGATAATCCCGTTATTTAAAATTGAGGATGTTTTAACTATTGCTATGGCTGATCCGCTTGATCTTTTCTTGATGAATAACTTAATTAACTGCATAAATTGCAAGATTGAACCTATTATTTGTTCTGAAAGAAGTATTTTAGAGGCAATAGATAAACATTATTCCTCTGATAACTCAGATAATTTTGAATATAAATCTGCTGATAATATTGAGTTTGACTGGCGGCAGGAATTAAATAATGAGAATCATGACAATATACAGGCGCAAAAGATTATCCAAGCTATCATATATCAAGCAATAACAGAAAAAGTACAGGAAATTTTCCTTGAAAACACTACAAACGGGATAATTGTTAAATTCAGGAAAAATAACGAGTTGCAAAACAAGGGTGATATCCCTGTTTTATTGACTTCTCTTATCATTTCAAATTTAAAAGTTATGTCCAATCTTGATCCATCAATTATTGAGGTCCCTCAGTTAGGAAAGCTGGAAATTTTACTGCAGTCAAATAAAATTATAGTTAATGTAGCTTCTTTTCCTACAGCCAATGGAGAAAGAATCTCGCTTAAAATTTATCAACAGCCTAAAAAGCTGGAAGAATTAGGTATAAATACTGAAGAGTTGGATTTAATAAAATCAGGTTTAGCTAAATCAGGCATAATACTCATATGCAGCACAGATTTAAACCTTAGAGCATCTATGGTTTATTCTCTTTTATCTTCTTTAAATGCAGCAGACAAAAATATAATGACCGTAGAATCTGCAATTAAGTATGAATTAGCAGGTGTTAATCAATGTGAATTAAACGAAAAAGTAGGATTTAGCATTGATAAAGCTATAAAATTTATTGATTTTCAATCTCCGGATATTATTTATCTTGAAGATGCTCTTACAAAGACCGGAATAGAGTTTATATTATTCCTTGTTCAAGCCGGCAAGATTGTAATAACAGACAATTCAGCGGACGAAAATATATTGAATAATCCTTATTTTAAAGAGCTTTCCAGTTTTATTTCCTGTATGGTTTTTGCGCAGAATAATACAATTAAGGTTATAACTAAAAAAGATCAGCTTAATTAAGCCGATCTTTTTGTAAATTTATTAGAATTTATTGAAGAAGATACTGTGATTCATTGCTGCTTATAGGAGAAGGAGATGTAACTCCACCTGTAGGGGTAACTATTATCCTTAAAATATCTATTCCGGCAGTATTACTTCCTTTTTCAAATCCATCTATATCAACAAGAAAAGTTACATTTGAAGCAAAATCATTATTAAATCCGGACCATCTCATTCCATTAGTAGTTGTAAAATTAAATACCGTAGCGTTAGAAAAGGTGCAATTGGAGTCAGGTAAAGTATTGACTTTGCTTACAAAATTGTTGCAGAAATAGCTTGTAGTGGCATTAGAAAAATTTCCTGTAGGGTATAAACTGACATCTGAGGAAAGAGTGCTTACTACAGATTCTACAGTTTGGAAAGATGATTTATACAATGTCTTGTATTGATCATCAACAGTATTTAGTACTGTAGGGATTGCAATAGCAGCTATTACGCCTATTATTGTTACAACAATCAACAACTCCGCTAAAGTAAAACCCTTTTTCATAACTTACCCCTAAACTTTATTAATTATTTTATATTCTCATTATTATATATGCTGGTTATGCTGTCAACTTTGCTTGATAAAGGTTTTAATACTAAAACGACTAATTATAAGCTTATCCTATGATATAAACATACAGTCCCCATAGCTGTAAAAACGGTACTTTTTCTCAATAGCTTTTTTATAAGCTTCAAAGGCATATTCTTTGCCTGCAAATGCAGATACTAGCATTAATAGGGTTGATTTTGGCAGGTGAAAGTTAGTTATTAATTTATCTGCTACATTAAATTTATAGCCGGGATAAATGAATAAATCACTTGAACCTGTGGTTGGCCTGATCTCACCATATAATTTATAAGCTGATTCAATCGTCCTTACTGATGTGGTTCCAACAGCCACAATGCTTTTACCCTGTTTCTTGGCATTATTTATGATATTTGCCGTTTGCTCAGAAATCTGATAAGTTTCTTTATCCATTTTATGCTCTAGAATATTTTCTGCCCGAACAGGTTTGAAAGTCCCTAAACCCACGTTAAGAGTAACATGACAGATTTGCACACCTTTTTGCTTAATCTGCTTGAGTAAATCTTCACTAAAGTGCAGCCCTGCTGTTGGTGCAGCTACAGAACCGGGGTTTTGGGCGTATACTGTTTGATATCTTTGATAATCCAGTTTTCTAATCTCACTATCTGATAGAGAACGCATAATATAAGGAGGAAGAGGAATATTTCCTACTCTGGTGAGAATTTCTTCAAGATTTTCATCATATTTTAATTCTATAATCCATTTATCATTATCAGTTTTATCAAGCACTTTTGCTTCTAATTCCTCAGAAAATTCAATCATTGTACCTGATTTAACACGTTTAGCAGGTTTTATTAGACATTCCCAAATATTATCTGTCTTGTTTTCAAGTAAAAAAATCTCGATATTAGCGCCTGTCTGTTTTTTACCAATTAATCTTGCAGGAATAACCCTTGTATTATTCATTACAAGGACATCATTTTCGCTTAAATGATCAATTATATTAAAAAACTTCTTATGCTCAATCGTTTTATCTTCTTTATTCAGGATCATTAAGTTTGAATGATCTCTTTTTTCCGAAGGAAACTGAGCTATTAATTCTTTAGGAAGTTCATAATCAAATTCACTTATATGCATATTTTTACCTGTTTTTCTGCTAATTGTCTTTATTATTGTATAATAACAACAACAATATTTAGGGGTGATTTTATCACCTAACTTAAGCTAACGATTAATGTCTTTTATAGCACTACTTATTTTAGGATTACTTATGCTAAATAAAATAAAATCAGATAAATTTTCAAAATTACGAAGCATTATCCAGAATTATGGCAGTGCTGTAGTTGCATATTCAGGCGGGATAGATAGTACACTGTTGTCATATGTTACTCACCATATTTTAGCCCAAAAATCATTAATGATTACTGTTAAATCAGAATTTATTACAGATCAGGAATTAAAAGAAGCTCTGGAGTTAGCAGAAAAATATGGATTTAACCATACAATATTAAACTTAAATGTTCTTGATAATGTAGCAGTCACGAAAAATGACCCTCAAAGATGCAAGTATTGCAAAGAGCTAATTTTTGGCCAGATCACTGAATTAGCCAAACAAAAGGGTTATCAGTACATATTTGACGGTTCAAATGTTGATGATATCAGCGATTATCGCCCTGGTTTTGAAGCCATAAAAAAGCTGGGAGTTAAAAGTCCATTTATAGAAGCCGGTTTTACCAAAAGTGATATCAGAAATCTGGCAAAAACTCTTGAATTGCCTATCTGGAATAAGCCTGCTCTTGCCTGTCTGGCTTCCAGGATTCCTTATGAAACAACAATTACACAGCAAAACCTGCAACAGGTAGAACAGGCTGAATCCTGCCTGAATGAGCTAGGATACAGCGGTTTTAGGGTTAGACACCACGGCAAAATTGCAAGGATAGAATTAAATCAGAGTGACATAGAATCTTTTATTGCAAAACATAGCAATGAAATTAATATAAAACTTAAAAAGTTAGGCTATAATTATGTGTGTTTAGATCTGGAAGGATATAGAACAGGCAGCTTAAACGAATTTGCAGGAAAATAGTTTTATGCAATATTTAAAAGATTTACTGGAAGAATATAAAATAGGCTCAAGGAATATAGATGAGGTTATGGCGGAATTAAAAACCCTGCCGTATAAGGATTTGGATTTTGCCAAGATTGATCATCACAGGGCTCTAAGGCAGGGATCGCCTGAGGTTGTATATTGCCCCGGGAAAGAAAACAGCCAAATAGTAGCAATAATGCAGGAATTAAGAAAAAAAAATAAACTGGTCATTGCAACCAGAGCAGATCAGGATACTGCTGATTATGTATTATCAAACTTATCCGGCAGTGTTTATCATCAAAAAGCAAGAATTATAAGCTACGGGGAATTTCCTGAGAACACTGCAAAAAACTACGCTCTGGTTATTTCTGCCGGAACAGCTGATTTGCACGTCGCAGAAGAAGCCTTGATAACTCTTAAGGCAGCAGGAATTAGAACGGAAATACTTTTTGATTGTGGTGTTGCAGGGGCTCATAGGATTTTTAATGAAACAGAAAAAATATTAAACGCATCAGCAATAATCGTTATTGCCGGGATGGAAGGGGCTTTAGCCAGCTTTGTCGGTGGATTATCGGGTTGCCCTGTAATTGCAGTTCCAACAAGTATAGGCTATGGGGCCCATTTTGAAGGAATAACTGCATTGCTTGGCATGTTAAACAGTTGCGCTTCTTGTGTAAGCGTGGTTAATATCGATAATGGGTTTGGCGCAGCCAACATTGCTTCTTTGATTGTGAAACAATCAAAAGAATAAAAGCCTATCAGGCTAAAAGATCAGTATTTAAACTTCTTCTGAAACTTTTGGTCTTTCTATCGGGATTATAAAGCTAAAAGTTGAACCTTGACTGTATTCACTTTCAACCCATATAACTCCGTTTAAGTTGTTTAAAATTTTCTTTGTTATAGCAAGACCTAAACCTGTTCCGCCATATTTTTTGGATGCAGAGCGATCAAATTGCCTGTATTCATCGAAAATATTATTTACATCTTCTTCTGCAATACCTATACCTGTATCAGTCACTGAAAACATCAGGAATGATTTATCGGTAAAATTAGGTGGGACGTTTATTCCCTGATATTTTATAAATTCTAAATCAGGATGTATGACTTTGAGGCTTACTGATCCTATTTCTGTAAACTTAACAGCATTGTTTAAGACATTTAAAAGTACTTGTCTTAGCATGCTTTCATCAGAGTGGATATTTCTTTTAACTACATCTGATAAATCTACAGAGAATTCAATCTTTTTATCAATAGCAAAATGACTTGTAACTTCAGTTGCAGAGTTAATTAGCTGTATTACATCAAAGTTTTTAAAGTTAAACTCCATTTTACCTGCTTCAATTTTTGATAAATCAAGAACGTTATTTAAAAGAGCAAGTAAATTAGTTGCATTTTTGCTGATTATAGCTACATATTTTTCCTGTTTTTCTGATAATTTCCCGCTAATTCCATCAAGCAATGCCTGAGAAAAACCTATTACAGAGTGTACAGGAGTTCTAAGCTCATGGGAAAGACTTGCAATGAAAGTACTCTTATTCTGACTTACTTTTGCCGTATATTCTAATTCTGATTTTAACCCTTCAAGCAGCTTTTGAGTTCTTGTAACATCTCTGAATGCTATTATTACTGCTTCTTTATTTTCAGTGTCGCTGCAAGTTATTTCAACAAAAAGTTCCTGGTCTAATTTTGTTCTTACACTTAGCACCATACTTTTGTTTTCACCAAGGCTTTGATAAACCTTTTCAACTTCATCGGCAAAAATAAAGCCGATGTTTTTACCAATAGCTTCCTTCTTGGAAAAACCAATAATTTCCTGAGCTTTCTTATTCCAGTAAACAATACTCTTTTGATAATTAACAATAACTAGTCCATCAGGATAATTATCTGAGATTTCATAGGATAAATTTTGCTTAAATAGGCTTTTTAACTTTATTTCCATTATATTCCACACTAATATGTATGTAAGCTTTATGTTTATTTAATAATATCATGCTTTTTTATATGATTGAATACAATTGCACATGAAAAGAAATATAAAAATGCTTAAACTTGTTTTTTATCAGGATTTATCAAAATAAATTACAGATTTATTCTTTTTTCTGCTTGATTACCAGATCGTAAACCTGACTTTTTGAATAAGGTGTAAAGAGTGAAATAATTTTGCTTATATCTTTGCTTGAATAACCTTCTTTTTGTAGGGATTTGATTTTATCAAGTATTTCTGTTTGCTCGATAAAAGTCTCTTCTTTCTTTTCACCTTCAATTATTACAACTATTTCACCTTTAGGAGGGTGATCTGTGTAGTATTTTATATGATTTTCTAAAGTATCTTTTCTGATTTCTTCATAAATCTTGGTTAATTCTCTGGCAATTGTTGCCATTTTATTGCCAAATATATCCAGCAGCTCTTCAAGAGTTTTTACAAGTCTTGAAGGTGCTTCGTATATAGCAATATT
>DNSU01000156.1:7005-7543 GCA_003499585.1 Cyanobacteria bacterium UBA9579
TAGCAATATTAATTTCCTGATATTTGGTTAATAAAGTTTCTTTATCCTTTTTTGCCCTTGGTAAAAAGCCAAAAAAAGCGAAATGAGGTGTTTCAAGATAACTTGCAGAAATAGCTGTCATAAGAGCAGAAGCCCCAGGTAATGGTTCTACCTTTATTTGATTCTCATATGCAAGTTTTATCAGCTCGAATCCCGGATCGCTTATTAGAGGCGTCCCTGCATCAGATACTAAAGCGACGTTATTCCCTTCTTTTAAGAGATTAATTATATATTCACCCTTTTGTTTCTCACTGAATTTATGATAACTTATTAATTTTGTCGATATATTATAATGATTTAACAGCTTTATAGTTACCCGTGTATCCTCACAGGCAATAAAATCAACTTCCTTTAAAATTCTGAGTGCTCGAAGAGTAATGTCTTCGAGGTTTCCAATAGGAGTTGGGCAAATATACAATATACCTTTATTTTGCATATTCTGATTTTAAATCAATTTTGTAAAAAATACTAAAGTTTTAACTAAGAGCCTGTCTGGTTA
>DNSU01000197.1 GCA_003499585.1 Cyanobacteria bacterium UBA9579
ACCGTCTCCCGACGAATCAAGCTAGAGTCGAGGCATCCTATATATATTATCCCATAGGGTTGTTAGGAGGCTATAAAATCAGTAAAGAGATTTATTAATTTCAGACATTATTAATATATCATTATTTTATATAGACAACATCACCTTAAAGTGTTAAATTAAACATCACACTTTTGTGGCAAAAATTAAAGCTTATAGTCCTATTATGGAAAATACAGTTGAATGCTGGCAAGGATTTAGGTTATCAATATATTATTTAGTTGTCTATTTGTTTAATATTTCTAATAATCGTAAATTATAAAAGCTTTGCTTGATCTGGATATTCAGGATAAATAAGCTGAGTTTAACAGTATTTTATTAGAGAATATCGATGTTTTCCTTTATTCTATTGAATAAATCTTCTATTTCAGCAATGGTTGTGATTCTTACAAGGTCAAATCTGTATTTTGTTGCGTTTTTTATCCCTTTTATATACCAGCCAAAGAATTTACGCATAAATTTAATGCCGTGAATTTCGCCCTTTAACTCTGCTTCCATTTTGCAATGCAGCATGGCTAATTCTAATTTTTCGTGAATTGTTGGATCTGGTAAGGCATTACCGTTTTTAATATATTCTTCTATCCCATAAATTAACCCAGGATCGCCTAGTATGCCTCTGCCTATGGCAATACCATCGCATTTGGAAATGTCAAGGCAGGCTTTTGCTTTTTCAATAGAGGTGATATCACCGTTTGCAATTACAGGAATTTTGACAACTTCCTTTGCTTTTGCAATAGATTGCCAGTCGGCAGTTCCTGAATACATTTGAGATCTGGTTCTACCGTGAATACATAAAGCATCAGCACCTGATTCTTCTGCCATCTTTGCAAATTCTATATAATTTTTATTATTACAATCCCAGCCTAGCCTGAATTTTACAGTAACAGGGATATTTACTGACTTTTTTACCGAGCTGATTATTTGAGATGCCAGCCTTAAATCGCTCATTAGTATAACTCCATCGTTATTTTTAACGATTTTAGGAGCCGGACATCCCATATTTATGTCTATAACTGTTGAAATATCCTCAAGAACCTTTGCTGATTTTGCCATTACTTCAGGCTTATGTCCTGAAAGTTGAAACGATAGAGGATGTTCAATTTTATCGTGAAAGATAATACTTTTATCAGAATTCATCAGTAAGGCTTCTGAGCTTACCATTTCGCTGGTAAGCAGGCAGTCTTTGGTAAACATTCTAATTATTTGTCGCAATACACAATCTGTTATGCCTGCCATTGGAGCAAGAATAACGTTACTGTTAAGCTTTACATCGCCGATAATTAATTGTGTTTTATCTAATTCCTGTTGCATATATCCTTAGTTAGGTGATATTAATCACCTATAATTTTTGAAGTCTTTGTTTTGCGTATTTTACATACTCATCATTTTTGTCTTTAGAGCCATCTACAAATTTTTGATATGCTTTTTTTGCATCGGCTGTCAAATGTAGTGTATCATAATCCACACCAAGTGCATAATATGCAACCATCAGGGTGTTGTCTTTAGCTATAGCTCTTTTATAATCTTCAATTGCAGTTAGATATTTGTTTTGAGCATCATAAACCATGCCACGATAATAGTATGCATAGGCATTATCAGGGTCTGATTTTATTACATGATTGAATATTTCCAGTGCTTTTAGGTATCTTTTCGCATTATATTCATTGAATCCTTTATTTAGGAGTTCTTCGTTTCTTGCAATTTCTACTGCCTTAAGAGCTTCTTTGATCTCTCCATTTTGTGAGTCCTGTTTTAAAGCCCTCTGATATACATTGTAAGCTTTCTCATAATTTTTCTGTGAATAATAGATGGTGCCCAGATAATAAAGGGCAGCAGGATTTTCTTTATCTAACTCCAGGGTTTTGTTATAGGCAGATATTGCTTCGTCAATTTTATTTATAGCTTGATATGCTGCACCAAGACTTACATAAACGTCAGCACTTTCGCCATTTTCAGCTATTATTCTTTTGTAATCCTGAATAGCACTCTGGTAATCACCTTGATTGTATCTAGCTACAGCTTGTTCATACAGGTTAATTGTTGTTTCTTCCTGTATTTGTGTGAGTAAATTTTTTGCTTTTGGATTATCAGGGTTTACAACAAGGGCATTTTGAAGGGTTGCAGTTGCTTCTTGATATTGCTTCTTTTCTCTGTAGATTGAAGCTGCGTTTAAATAAGCGTCTATTAGTTTTGGATCAAGTGCAATAGTTTTTTGATATAAGATTAAGGCTTCTTCTATTCTTTTTTGTGTGTGAAGTTCATATGCAAGGTTATATTGTGCAATAGCATCATTTTCATAGACCTTAGCAAGTTCACTCATTATTTTGAAGCTCTCTTCAGGGTTGTTAATTTCTTTTACTGTGTCAAATAGAGCTTTTTTAGCCGGAATGTTTTTAGGATCAATTTTTAAAGCTATCTGAAATTCATCTATAGCACCTTTTATATTTCCCAGTTGTTTTAAGGCGGTTGCTCTGTAGTAATGAGTACGAGCATCAACAGGATTGATTTGTAATATAGAGTCATAAGCTCTCATAGCTGATGGCAGATCATTCATTGTCTGAAACAGGGTTCCCATATTTAACTTTAAAGTAAGATTTCCCTGATCCATTGCTTCTGCTGTTTTATATTCTTGCAGAGCAGCTTGAAAGTCACCTTTTTTCTGTAATACCACACCTAAATTCATATGGGCAATCGGGTCCTGTGGATTTTCCTGAAGTCTTGACTTCCATATGTTCTCAAGAGAGTTTACAATTTCTTTATTATTTTCATCAAGATTAAGTGCAATGTCATATTCTTTTACTGCACCATCAAGATTTCCTACTTTATTTAGTGCTCTTGCAAGTTTAATATGTAAATCGCCATTATCTGAATCAATAGATAGAGCATTTTCGTAGTATTCAATAGCTTTAATATCTTTTTGAAGCACTCTCATAATGTCACCCAATGCTTCATATGCTTCAAACTTTAAATTAGGATCAGCTAATGCCTCGTTAAATTCAACAATAGCTTCTTTGAAATTTCCTTGTCCTCTAAGTTCTTTTGCTAGTTTAAATCTGTTTTTCGGACTTTGGTTAATCTTATATTCAGTTAAAACGTTTTTCAAATTAGTAACAGCAGTTGAAAGGTTTTCTTGCGCCAACTGTTTTTCAGGAATATTTTCATCATATTTTAAATAATAAATAGCACTTCTATAATCATTGGCAGATTTTGCCTGATCAAGCCTGAAATAATATGTACCTCTTGCTATATGAGCAGCAGCAAGATTTATTCTGGTTGAGGGATCTTGGGGATTTAGTTTTAATGCTTGTTCGAATGCGCTAATAGCTTTGGTATGCTCATTGGAATTATAATAACTTACCCCTTTTTGGAAATAGTCATTAGCAGTACCTGCATATTCGCTATAGGCCATTCTGGTGTTAATTTCATTAATTTCGGAAGTGTAAGGTTTAGATAATAAGTCATTGCCTTCCAATGGATAAGCAATAGCAATATGGCTGACCGTGAGTAGATTAACTATTATAAGTGATTTAAAAAATCTATTTATCCTCATCTTGGAATTCCTCATCTTCTTCCTTGCCAATAGTATTTATGTTAATCAATCCGTGTTGCAATATTATAGCTATATTTTTACTTTATTTATATTATTTATTAATTTCAATGTTATACATAATAACATATTACTTTATTAATTTTATGTAGTCCTGACGGTGGGTTTTCGATGCTATTTATCAGTATTAATAATTGTGCAGCAATTCAAAATCAAAAATCTAAAAATTATAAGTTTTCATTTTATTAAGAAATATAAACAAAGTATATAGTTAATATATTTTGTTTATATTTCTTATGGATACTGCTTTTGCTGGCTGTAAATTGTTAGAGGTATATAATTTATAGATTTTTTATGACAATTATAAAAGTTTATTTTGTTTTTATAATTATATAGGGTGAAAACTATAAAATGGCTTATAAAAATTAAAAAGTTGGAGGAGTTAATATGTCTTTTGGGGGAATTCCGAATTATCCATATTTGCAAAATACGAACAATCAGAATAATGTGATGCCCGGGCAAAATACTATGAATGGTATGCC
>DNSU01000162.1 GCA_003499585.1 Cyanobacteria bacterium UBA9579
ACACTAGCTTCTGTTTGCCCAACTCTTTCTAGTACTCCGCCTTTTTTAGCTTCAATAGGAAACACATGCCCCGGTCTTCTTAAATCAGAGGGCTTTGTATTGGGATCTAAAGCAACTTTAATCGTAGTTGCCCTATCATTAGCTGAAATACCTGTTGTAACTCCAAAATCCTTCTCAGCATCAATACTTACAGTAAATGCACATCCATGAGACTCAGTATTTTTATTCACCATCTGACAAAGATCAAGTTTTTTTGTTATTTCAGAATCTAAGGTTAAACATACTAACCCTCTACCCTGAGTTGCCATGAAGTTAATTATTTCAGGAGTAATTTTTTCTGCCGCACAGACTAAATCACCCTCATTTTCTCTAGTCTCATCATCAGCCACAATGACCATTTTGCCATCTCTGATATCCTGAATAGCCTCTTCTACAGTATTAAACATATTTTCTCTTCTATTTACGCTTTCCATTTTTATATAAATCCATGTTGTGCAAGATAATTTGCATTTATGTTTCCAGTAGCATTATCAGACTTAGATACAAATTTTTCAACATATTTTGCAATAATGTCTGATTCTAAATTAACTTTATCTCCAGACTTTAAATAGATTAAATTTGTTGATCTTTCAGTCTGAGAAATAACGGAAATGCTAAATATATTTTCTTTTATAGATGCAATAGTCAGACTAACACCGTTAATAGCGATTGATCCTTTATAAACCATATATTTTACGATATCATCAGGGGCCCAGAAGTAATATACATCAGCAATACCCTGATTTACTTTTTCTTTAAATTCCCCGACTCCATCCACATGCCCTGCAACCATATGGCCGCCAAATCTGCTTGATGCAGACATAGCTCTTTCCAGATTAACTTTATCCCCTTCTTTAAAATATTTAAAGGTAGTCAAGTTCATGGTTTCAGGAGCTGCTTCAACATCAAAGCCGTCATTTCGTAGCTTAACTACTGTCTGACATGCTCCATTAACAGCAACGCTATCTCCTATAGCCAGATCATCAAGAATTTTAGAACAACTAACAGAAATTATAGCTCCCTGAGCTATTCTTTCAATGGTTCTAACCGTTCCTATTTCTTCAATAATACCTGTGAACACGATTGAATATTACTCCATCGTTAACTGGTGGTTTAGACAATAATAGTTACTATTATTGATGAGTTGATGTTTTATCACCCATGATTATTAATTAACATAAATAAAGGGTGTAAAAAAGTATCATAGCTGTTGTCTAATAATATATTAAATAAGTAATATCTGATGACCATAATTGTTACTTAAGATAGGTGATATTGATGCAGTCGTAAACGAGCTTGCGAGGTGTACGACTGTGTCCCTACTTGGTATCACCTAAACTTCATCGGTAAAGCTTTGCTCATCGTCTTCCAATTGAGAAATATCGACAATTTCTTCTTCTTCATCATTATATTGAAGTGGATTATCAATTTCGATATTTGTCACTTCATCCTCAATCATCTCGATTTCACTTTTGGTAAAGTCTTTTATTTTGCCATCTTCAAGTTTTACAGCTACTTTTCCATTAAGAAAATGAAGTGCAGAAACTCTGCCAATACCATCAGGTGTCATTACGCCGCTTCCAACAGGCGGCATTCCAACAGCTGCATCCATATATGTGGAATATTCATAATTCAGGCAGCATAATAATCTTCCGCAGACTCCGGAGATTTTGCTTGGGTTAATAGGCATGCCCTGATCTTTTGCCAATTTAATATTAATGGAATTAAACTGTTTTAACCAGGAACAGCAGCACAATTCATTGCCACACATACCCAAACCTTCTAATATAGAGGTTTCATCTCTAACTCCGATATGGCGAAGGTCGATTCTGACTTTTCTAAAAGTCTGGGTTAAATCTTTTAAAAGTTCTCTGAAATCAACTCTGTACGGAGCTGTAAAGTAGAAGGTCAATTTTTTCCTGTCAAAAGTATATCTGGTACTAACCAGTCTCATAGGGAGCTGGTGCTTGGTAACAAACTCTTCGCACTTTTGATGCGCCTGATCTTCCTTTTCTTTAAGATCATCAAGGGTCTCACACTCTTTTGATGATAACACTCTGATTAAAGGAATTGACTCAGGTAATTGATCTCCCCATTTTTTAAACACACAACAAGGTATTCTAAGAGCTCTGGCTACTTCTTCACCCTTGTCTGTCCTGATAATAATCATCTGTCCATGCTCTACCCTGGCAGTTTCCGGGACAGTGATAGGGTGCAGCCTGTTTTTTAGTAACCTAACTCCAAATTTATACATATATTAATTCCTTTTCCAGCAATATTGATTTTATATATTCAATATTATTATACGATTTAAATTAAATTTTTAAAAATCAAAACAGATATTTAATCTCGATTAATTTAAAACTTTTTACTAGTGTTTAAATACTACAATCGTTAACTTAAATTAGATGTTACTATCACCAGCTTTTTCTATTCTATTTTATACATATTCTTGAAGCAACTATAGTTAATCTGATAAAGAAACATATTTTAAGCCAAATGCTAAAATTCGTTTTTTCAAAAATATGTTTCTAAATATAACAATTTCTTGAAATCCGGTTTAAAGATTATTTTTTTTGGGTATTTAGGAATTAGTTAAATATTAATTTAAAAATTCCAGAACAAAACCCTGTTTAAATTTAAAAAATATATTATAATCAAAGGAGGTGCTAAACCAGAAAAACATTAGTGATACGATACTATCGAAATTGAATAGATGTAGTATTAAAATTATTTGCGAAAGGACAGGGAACGTATGAGAAAAGGTTTTACATTACTTGAATTGCTAATTGTTGTAGTGATTCTAGGCATTTTAGCCCTTATTGCTGCTCCAACATTGCTAGATGCTGCAAACAGAGCCAGAAACGGGGCTGTTCAAGCTAACGTTAGCGCTGCTGCTTCATCCATAACAAGTAGATTCGCTACAACAACAAATACATCGGAAGAAATCGCAGCAGCTGTAATAGCCAACCTTAATACTAACAACGTAAACCCTATTGCTGGCTCAGGTGCTGCTTATGCAGCTAGTGATACGACTGAAGGTACAGTAACTATTGTTGGTGATGACACTGCAGATGCAGTAACAATTACTGGTTATGGTGTTGGTAGTGCAGTTCTAGTAACTAAAGTTATTGAATCTCCACAATAAACAGCATTTTAAATAGACTAAATAAAGAGACAGTAGGTTTTACTTACTGTCTCTTTATTATTAAACTTATATCAGCATATATTGTCATTCTGAACGAAGTGAAGAATCTCTTCTGCTTATCAAATCTTATAAACAGCATTTCTTATATTTTTTACCGCTACCACAGGGACATGTATCATTACGTCCTACCTTCAGGCCAACATCAACAGCTGTTTTATTTTGCTTTTCTCCTGCAATATTCATTAATTCATTAAATGCCTGTGATAGATAAAGCACTGTTAAAGAAGAAAATCTCTTTTGAACACAATATTTTTCTTTGTATTTATGCATAAGTTCCTGAATATCAGGCTGTTTTTCAAGTTTTAATACTTCTTTAATAACTTTCATAAAGTTATCTTTATTCTCTTCATAAACTCTCAAAACAGGTGCAGGAGGGATCCTGTCGCTTTCCAGATATTGCATTATGCAATCTTTATAGCCTTTTATTGATTTATAATCCTCGGTTTTAAATATCTGCTTAAAGGTCCCGTAAAAAGGCAGTACTAATAAACCTGAATCAGGATCAAAAACAACACCGACATCATAAATTTTTTCGTGAGAAGAGAATCCTTTTACTGCTGCTTGAATTGGATCAGCAGCATTACCCGATGCATCTTTTATTTCAAAAAACGCATATTCTTCAGGCTCATTAATGAACTTGTCTATCTCTTTTGCCGATTCAATATTACCTGTTTCAATAAAATCATTAAATTCACTGAGCAATTCATCTACATACTGGCTGGTGGTAACAATTTCATCTTTTTTAAAATATTCTTTAAACTTTAATCCTAAATCAGCAACAGACTTTTCAATTTCAGCCAATTTTTCGTCATTACTGGAATAAAGTAGTTCAGGATTTTCCAACTGCTGCATTACAATATACCTGTATATATCTTCTTTAACCCCTGCAGGTAAGACTCTGTCTATTCCAATCAGGTAATATTTATTTTCATAAGGAAAAATACGGCAATGTAAATACTGCCCGGGTATAATTCCTCTGAAATTGTGCATTTTTATTAGTACATGAGTTTGATACAGCTTTTCATTTATAAGACTAAAAAGCTCAAAGCTGTTGTGGGTTAGCCTCTTTATTTCAAATATGGAGGTAACTGATTTTTCCATTCCGGATAAAATATCTTTTTCTTCTGATGAAACATCAGGATTTCTCTCAATATAAATATCAAAAATATTTTTATTATTGTCCCATTTCCTCTCAAAGACATACGATATAAGAGCGGATTGAAGCTCAGAGTTTGAAGTTATTTTATTTTTTATAGAGTTAGTGTATCTTTGTAAATCCTGCTGAATTTGTTCATCTGCTTTAACAAAATCAAATAATTTATTCAGAAGTCCGTTTATAACTTCAATATTCTCTTTTACAAGCATTTTAACTCTCCATTTACACTTGCTATTATAATAAACTTGCTATTGCGCTGTGTCGGCCTGTTTTTCCATTATCTTTTCTATATGAATAGAATAATGAATTTTTGCAACTAGTGCAATCATCCAGTGTATCAATATTTATAATTCCTGATTCTATAAGTTGTTGAGCATTCAACTTTTTTAAATCTACCTGAACTTTATCAATACCTGCTTCACTTTTAAATATACTGCTATGATTCTCGCTAATACTGTTGGCTAGCTCAAGGGCTACCTCACTGGAAACAGGATAACAACACTGTCCAATTGTCGGGCCAATAGCAACTTTTATTCCTTCCACATCTGTATTAAACTCACTGGTTAATATATTAATAGCTTTCTTAACTATTCCTCTGGCAGTTCCTCTCCAGCCTGCATGGATAACGCCGACAACTCTTTCTTTAGGAGCATAAATAATTATAGGAGTACAATCTGCAAATAGCATCATTAATACAATGCCTGGAACTGCACTAATTACTCCATCTGTTGAGGATACATCATCATTTATATCAGTTACAATCTTGATATTGTCTGTATGCTGCTGATCAGGATTTACAATTAAGTCATAATTTAAATCCAGTATTCCGCATATTTTTTTCCTGTTCTCAATTACATATGGCTTAAATTCAGGCTGATTCGCGGTTCCTAAACTGAAAGAATTAAACGGTTCAGGAGTATTGCCCCCAATTCTTGTCGTAAAAGCATGAATAAGATTAGCATCATCCAGTATGCCTGATTTGTAATATTTAATACCTGATCGTTCTTCCAAATAAAACATCTTAATAAAACTACCCAAATATAATGATTTATACTATATTTTACTCGAATTGCTAATTAATTGAATCTCATAAGTCATCAATTATTTCAATAATATTCCGCATTGTCATCCTGAAGCATAAAAC
>DNSU01000203.1 GCA_003499585.1 Cyanobacteria bacterium UBA9579
GAGAGAATAAACTGGGGGTTAAATTACTTTCAACTGTTTTGCTAGTTTGTGTTTTAATAAAATTATTTTTTATTTCTACAAAGATTAAACCTATTTATATTGTTTTAAAAATTCTATCGGCAAATATAAAACCAAATCATCAATGGGCGATAATATAAAATCAAATTTTTCATAAAAAGCTTTAGCCTCTTTATCTTTGGCTTTAACCATTATTGTTTTTATTCCTGCAATTTCTGAAGCCTGCAATGTTCTCAAAATAGCATTTTTTAATAATCCCTTGCCTAAACCATTTCCTCTTTCGGTTTTATCCACAGCAAGTCTAGCGAGAATCATGACAGGTATTGGATAGCTAGGTAAGCTCTTTTTTGTTTTTTCAGGCAAGTCTTCTTTTAACACCGATCCAAACGTCAATGTATAATATCCGATCACTTTATCACCTTTTTGTGTCACAAAGGTATTGGATATATTTTTCTTTTGATTCTGAAAAGCATACTTTTTTAAATAATCATTCAGCTGTTCATTGCCACAATCAAATTGTTTTATATTATGTTTTTTATTGAGCTTCTCAGGAGTGATATAATTACTCATCAAAGACCCCAGGCCCATTTAATAATTTGTTGATTCTTGATAAACTCTTGGGCTTAGATTCAAGTGCTTTATTAAACTCTTCCCACTGTTCATTATTTAATAAAAACTGTGTCTGTTCCTGCTCAACAGGAGCTTTCTCAATAATCAGCTTATTTTGTTGTATGGAAATTGTAACTTGAGCATTTTCATAATCAATATCCAGTATCTCTAAAAGAGTCTTATCTAATGGAAGACACCTACTATTTCCAAATCTTTTTAAAGCTCTTGATACCATAAGCACCTCGTTATTATTTTACAATGTTATAACTATATAATAACATATGTAGTATATTTTTCAAGTCTTTGATTGATAAGTATTGTGTTTAATGGTTAGACTTGAGTTGATTTCATTATAAAAGCAAGCTATACTTGACGTACAAGGATAAAATGGTCAAGATGTCTCAATTTCGAGTCTTCTCACCTCCACCATAAAGCCGTCATCATTGAGATTGACGGCTTTATTATTTGAAAGGTCCCACTGCGTGCGGGACTTCTGGACTTTGATTTCATAAAGAGAATAATAAAGAGAGAATTGTAAGAGTTTTTATTGCGATTTTTAGAGAAATTCTCTGTTTGTAATTTCAGTGACGCTCTGGGTATTTGATTTAAAAGGTAAATTGATTTTATTTAAAAAACTGCTGATAAAATCAGCAGTTTCAGTTTTTATTTTTTGTATTTTCTAACCGTGCATTACCTGTACATTATCTACATTGGTATTTTGTTTGGCTTTCCATAAGTCATACTGCATTTGCATCCCTAACCATACATCGGGAGAGGTATTAAAAGCTTTGCCAAGCTTTATTGCCATTGCGGGACTTATTGCAGTTTTACAGTGAACAATGTCTGATAAGTTTTGTCTTGTTATGCCAAGTTTTAAAGCTGCTTCTTTTATTGTTAATCCAAGCGGCTTTATGCAATCTTCTCTTAAAACTTCTCCCGGATGAGGAGGATTGTGCATTATGTCTGTTTCTCTTTTATAAATCATTTTACTCTCCTGTTAGTGATAATCCTGATAATCTAAAATAAAAGCATCACCATTTTCAAACTTATAAGTTAATCTCCAGTTGCCATTGACGATTACTGACCATAAATCTTTTTTATCACCTTTTAATGGATGTAACTTGTAACCGGGAAGATTCATGTCTTCCGGGTATTTTGCCCTGTCGAGATATGCAAGCATTCTTCTTAATCTCTGCTCATGCTCAGGGTTTATACCTGCAATAGAACCCTGTTCAAAAAATTTCTTTAAACCTTTATGTTTAAAACTCTTTATCATGTTTATATAATACATTATATTGGGTAAACCGTCAAGTGACACGATGCACAATATTGATTTTAGTGTACAAAGTTAATTGATAATTATTGTGTTAATAATCAGTAACTGGAGTTGATTTTGCTCAAAAGGCAAGCTATACTTGATGTGCGAGGATAAAATGGGAAAGGTGTATCAATTTCGAGTCTTCTCACCTCCACCATAAAGCCGTCATCATTGAGATTGACAGCCTTTATTATTTGCATAATCCACGCATTGTGCGGGCTTTGCGGAATTATATTTTGTTAAGAGAATAATAAAAAAAGAATTTCTGGATTAATTTGCTGTGATTTAATCAGAAATTCTCTTTTCGTAATTTTGGTGACCCCTAGGTATTTTTACATTTTATATTCGTCAGCCAACTTATATTTCCTGCTTTTTTTAGAAGTATCTACAACTTCTAAAAAACCATCTATATACCAGTTTAATGCTAGCTGTCTTGCAGATCTTGGAGAAAAATTAAAAAACAATGCAATATCATTACTCGTAACAATTTCCTGTTGTTTAAATAAGGCTAAAATTTTTCTTTGTTTTGAATCAAGCTGTCTTAGGAATGGTGATTGATCTTCTTCAGAATCTTCTAAAGCTTTTAAGGAATGTTTCTCTACTTTTTCGAAAGCTTCAGCCATACCTGTAATAAAATATTCAATCCATTTTGTAATATTGGCTTCAGCTCTGCCCATATAATAATTATGTGAAGATCCTATGGAAATTGCATCATAATATGCAGCAAGATTTTTTGCATAATATTCTTCCAGTGAATATAATCCCTTCAGGTCATACCCTCCAAGATGGAGAATAAGAGTTGTTATAAGTCTTGCTGTTCTTCCATTGCCGTCATAGTAAGGATGAACTGTCGCAAATTGATAATGAGCTATGGCTGCAACTATAGGGCAAGGTATTTCATCTTTATTCTGATTAATCCAGCGAATCAAAGCTTTCATTAAGACAGGTACATCTTTAGCTTCTGGTGGCATATATACAATCCTGCCAGTTAAGCTGTCTTTTATAACATTCTGACTGTCTCTATATGGTGTTGGCTTAACTTTAGTGGAGCCATTTGAAGAAACAAAAGCATGAATTTTTTGTATTTGATTTTCTGTCAAAGGCAATTGTTTTGCTGCAAGTTTTTCAACTTCTGCTATAGCAGCATAATATCCTTTGACTTCATTTTCATCTCTTTCTCTTCCCGCAAAAGTTTTATTTTCTTTTATTACATCCCGAACATCTTTTTCTGTAAGCCTATTACCTTCAATTAAAGTAGAATAATGAGTTGAATATAGCTTTGCACTTTCACGTAAGCCTGCCAGAACTGAAGGTGTTATCGGCAAGTGTTTTATTCTCTCTTTTATTTGCTCGATTTTAATTAGAGCATTCGCAACTTTTGTGGTTATTTGATAATTTGGATTAAAATTTAATGGCATTTTATTAACCAACTTTATGTCATTAATCTGCCATTATTATGCCATTAAATTGCCATTAAATCAATTATTAAGTTGTGTGTTTAATGTTCCAATACGAGTTGATTAACCTTGAATGGCAAGCTATACTTGCGTTTAAGACGGAATGATAAAATAGGGAAGATTTCTCTGTTTCGAGTCTCTTAACCTCCACCATAAAGCCGTCATCATTGAGATTAACGGCCTTTATTATTTGTACAATCCACGCATTGTGCGGGCTTTACGGAACTAAATTTAAAAAGAGAATTATTATCAGAGAATTTTAAAGAGTTTTTCGAGCCAAAATATTGAAAATTCTCCGTGAGCTCTTATGTCACCTGTATAAAGAATTGTTTTATTGTTATGGCTTATTTCAAAAGCAAGTGAGCCTGGAATAGAATGATCAACTGTATGAGCTTTAATTTTAATATCTCCAATGGTAATCTCTTCATTTTTACTGATAATATTAAATTTAGGCAGGTTATATTCTGTGCCATAAAGCATAGGTGACATTTCAAGGATAATGTTTTTAGCTACTTCACTTCCATAGATAGGGATATCAGTGTTAACAAAACTCAGAAATCCAAAATGATCAGGATGGGCATACTTTTTATTTTTTCCTGTCCGATTTTCTCAGGACATTATACACTTTTTAAATGTTTTTTGCATCTGTCCCAATTCAGTATTTTTAGCAGTCCTATTAATTTATTCGTTTCTTTTATCTT
>DNSU01000056.1:0-978 GCA_003499585.1 Cyanobacteria bacterium UBA9579
TCTGCTCTTAATAATGCCTGGTCTATTCTGTCGATGAATTTATGTTGGGGGCCTCCAAATATGGTGTTGAAATCCCCTTTTATGTCACCTATCAATGATTTGCCTGTAAGATGACTATAGCTTTGTGCTGTTGCTGCTAATACATCATCATTACTATCATTTAACAGGTCTTTAACGGTTCTGGAATCTGTACCAGCTCCTTGCATAGCTTCTCTAAGACCTAAAGCTATGTTTTGTGGGCTGTTACTCTTAACTGCTGCTTCATTTAAATAATCAAACTCTTTGCTGTGTGGTTTCCCCATTCCATAGATACCCTTAGAGTTTCTGATGTCTTTTCTAAGTTGATCCGGTTCACCATACATTTGTCCGTATGTTAATTCTAAAGCCGCTAACTTTTCAGGATTTTCTTTTGCTAAAGTTTTGAGCATCTTTTGAACTCTGCTTTCATCAACACAGACATCATCTAGCTCATCGCGTAGATTTTCTGCTATCATTCTTACATTTGGATCACCCATATAAGAATACATGTTGCGATTATTGGCTGATACTGATTGATTCATGCCCATTGCGGGGTTCATGTCAAATATGCCCATCATTCCCATCATGCCGCCCATATTTGGCATTCCCATAGATAATGGCATCATAGGTCTGCTTAATGTTTGCATGGCAAGATTGCCCATATTAAATATTGAGCTTAAAGATGGATCCTGTGGGCCAAAATTTTGTGGCCGCATAGGATTATTATCCGGATAATAAATAGCATTTTGAATGCTTCCAACCATATCCTATTCCCTCCCCTTTCGGGTTTTTCCATTCGAACTTACATTACTTCCTTATTTATATAAAAACAGATGAAGATTTGAAATTTACTAAAATGGGTGAAATATTAAGATATCTTAATAAAAATAATAAGATAGTTAATTTAAGGCTAAATTGGGTTTACTTATTTTACAAAACCAGAAGGACGCTTAATTAAGC
>DNSU01000056.1:1073-8874 GCA_003499585.1 Cyanobacteria bacterium UBA9579
TTTTAAATATCATCTGTTTATATAACTACTGCTCCTTTGGTATCGACATCAAGTGTTTTAATGGTGGAATTTATTCCTGATGCTTCCCAGACATAACTTACTTTTTCTTTTATTTCCTCTATAACATTATTTCTGGAAATGACAAGAACACTCGGGCCTGCGCCACTAATGACCGTTCCCATCACATCAATTTCTTTCAGGCATTCTGCAATTTCTCCAAAACCTGGTACTAATCTGCTGCGATAAGGTTGATGCAGTCTATCAGTTAAAGCATATTTCATTAATTCATCGTCTTTGGAATGAAGTGCTTCTATAAACATTGCACATCTTTTTGCGTTAAAAGCAGCATCGGGATAATTTACTGCTTGCGGTAAAACTGATCTTGAAATTTGAGTAGCCAGTTCATAGTCTGGAATACAAACGGTTAATTTCCATTCGTGCGGCCATTCGATTTTTCTGTAAATAATGCTGCCGTCATCTTCTGCTGAAGAGAGTACAAAACCTCCCAGCATAGCAGGTGTGATGTTATCAGGATGACCTTCTACTTCATTTGCTACTGATAACAATGCAGCTTCATCAGCTGGGGCTCCCAGCACTTGATTTGCCGCCATTATTCCACCGACTATAACAGCGGCGCTGCTGCCTAATCCTTTTGCAATAGGGATATTAGATTGAATATTAATTCTTAATGCAGGGGGGGTTTGGCCTGTATAGTTATACAGAAGTTCTATAGCCCTATAAATAATATTAGACTCATTAGTAGGAATTAAAGAACTTGTTGTACCTTCTTCTTCCTCGCCAAGTATGTTTATCTGTAAACCTGTGGTAGGGTAAACTGTTTCTTCTACTGTTATGGTGTTATATAAAGACAATGCCATTCCGAAACAGTCAAATCCCGGTCCGAGATTTGCAGTAGTAGCAGGTACTTTAACGCTTACTTTCACTGTTGTGTCCCTTTTCTAGTAGTATTCCACCTTGCTTTGATCGTTAACCTGATTAGGTGGTGTGACTGCAGTCGTAGACGAACTTGTGAGTTGTACGAATGTGTCCCTACTTGGTACCACCTTTTTTATAAACCTTCCACGCTTTTTGCCGGTGCTACTATTGAAATAACATAAGGATTATTAAAATATTTATTAGCTGTGCTCATAATATCTTCGGTTGTAATAGAGTTTATTAAATCGGGATATTGGTAATTATATTTAAATCCTTTTCCGGTTACTTCATACCAGCCAAGAGAATGTGCTTTTTCCTGATTAGTTTCCTGTGATAATGCAAACTGTCCTATTAACTTTTGTTTTGCTTCCTCCAGCTCTTTTTCACTTATAGGCTGCGTTTTTATTGTATTTATTTCATTTAGAAAACCTTGTTTGACAGCTTTTATATTTTCAGGATTAGTACCTATATATAACACAAAGAAACTATTATCAAGTCTGGTAGGATATGCACTGCTGACAACGTATGCAAGCCCCTGTTTTTCTCTCAGGTTTACAAAAAGTCTTGAGCTTAGCCCATTTCCAAGAATTCCGTTAATTATTTTCAGGCTTGCATAATCTTTATCCTGTGTTATCCCTGCAGCGGGCCATCCTAGAACTACTGATGCTGCTGTTGTATCTTTTTTTACAATGCTGAGCTTGTCTTGTGCTTTTGGATTGTATTTTGTCCTTAATTCGTTAAGATCAACTTTTTTTCCTTCTCTTTCAGGGAAATAAGTCTGAAATTTATTAACGAGATTATCTGTGTCTATATTTCCTGACACTGATACGACCATATTTTCAGGGATAAAATACTCGTTGTGGAATTTAGTCAGATCATCTTTATTTATCTTATTTACGTTCTTTAATAAAGTCTCTCCAACATAACCGTAAGGATGATTTGGATACATTTTTTCTGTAAAGTTTTCAAAAGCATAAGAAAGAGGGGTGTCTCGAGATTCTTTGATTCCCTGAACCGTATTAACTTTTGCTTTTTCTATATATTCATCTTTAAATGCAGGGTTGTTAATGACGTCTGCCAAAATTTCAAGGGCTTTATCAAAGTCAGCGACTGTTGATTTAAGCTGTATTTCAAAATAATCAGGCCCTGAAGATGGGGCAATAACAATGCCTGAGTTTTCAAGTTCCTTTGAAATTTCCAGAGCACTTTTGCTTTTTGTGCCTTTCATTAACGTTGCTGCCAGTAAATCCTGTAATCCCGGTTGGGTTTCTAGCAATTTACCTCCTTTGACAAAAACACTAAGAGATAGTATGTCATTTGAATTATTTTTTTCCGTAATTAGTGTCATACCATTATTTAAAGTATATTTGGAAACGTTTTGATATGTTTCCTGTGGTTTTTGAGTAGAGTTGATATTTGTATTATCAGGTAACAGAACTGACACTGCCATCCGTGATTCTGGAAGGTATTTATTTACAGACTTCTGAATATCATCGGCTGTTATTTTCTTAATATTATCAATATAATCTGTATAATCTTCCAGTTTACCGTTAAGAGTCATAGTATTGCCAATGGCATTGGCTATATTCTCGACGGATTCAGTGCCATATAGAAATGATCTTTCGAGCTTGGTTTTTGCTCTTTCTAATTCTTCTTGAGTAACTTTCTCATTTCTTAATTTATCCAGTTCTTTTAAAGTGGCTTCTTTTGCGGCTGTATAGTTTTCAGGCTTTAAACTTGCATCTATATAGAAAATACTATCGTCTCTCATAGAATGATGACCTGAGGAAATTCCAGAAACCAGATTTTTCTCTTTTATGTTCTGATATAACCTTGAACTTCTGCCCTGACCGAGTATTTCAGCTGCCAGATCAAGAGCATAATTATCTTTTTTATTCGCTATAGGAACCCCTCTGAATCCTATATTGAGATAGCCAATATTGTAGTTGTCTTTTTCAATTTTTTCCGCACTTTGGGTTAAATAAGGCTCTTTCTCATAGTTAACTTTGATGGATTTATTGCTGGTGGAATTGTCTTTGAATTCTTCTTTCACCAGAGCCAGCATTTTATCGGTATCAACATCCCCAACGATAACAGTTGTCATATTTGCCGGGGTATACCATTTGTGATAATAATTTAGGATTTCTTCTCTTGGTACGTTTCCTATTATCTCCATTGTTCCAAGAGTTTCATATTTATATGGATGTGATTTAAAAAGAAGGTCGGTTAAATTATTGAATAATATGCGTCCTGGGTTATCCATAGCCCTTCTTATTTCTTCCTGGACAACTTTTCTTTCTTTATCGAGTTCATCTTGAGGAATGGTGGCATTTAAAAGCAGATCAGCATGAAGATTCAGTGCTGTTTTGGCATGCTGGCTGGCTATTGTTGTATAGTAATGGGTATAATCCTTGCTGGTTGCGGCGTTATAATTTGCGCCCTTTGATTCAAGGATTCTTTCCATCTCGCCGTTTTTGTAGTTTTTGGTTCCTTTAAATAGAAGATGTTCAAGAAAGTGTGAGATTCCGTTTATTTTGTCATTCTCGTTAACTGAACCTGTTTTAATCCAGGTATCAATTGTAACTATAGGATTAGCAGGTACTTCTTTAATGACTATTGTATGGCCATTTTTTAAATTGAATACTTTTATAGAATCATCCTTTGCAAAAGCAAGTGCGGATAAATTGATTATTAAAGATAAAGTTATAAGCAATAAACCTGTTAATAGCCTTTTTGGCATTTATACCCCCAATCTCTCGTAAATCGTATTTATATTTCTCAAGTAATAGTTTGGATCAAAACACTCTTCAATTTCAACTTCGCTTAAATGTTGTTTTATTCTTTCATCATTGAGCAGGTTTTCTTTAAAACTGCCGCCTTTTACATTCCAAGCTTTATGGGCATTTTCCTGAACCAGTTTATATGCGTCCTCTCTTGATAAGCCTTTATTAGTCAGAGCAAGCATTACTCTTTGAGAGTAAATTACTCCGCCATAAAGCTGTGTATTGGCATACATATTTTCAGGATATACCTGAAGATTTTCTACGACATCTTTAAATCTATTTAGCATGTAATCCATGAGAATTGTACTATCTGGCATGATAATTCTTTCAACCGAACTGTGGCTTATGTCTCTTTCGTGCCATAGTACGACGTTTTCAAGAGCTGCTATAGAATTTGATCTTACTACCCTTGCAAGACCGCTTAAATTTTCTGAACTTATAGGATTTTTTTTATGCGGCATGGCTGATGAGCCTTTTTGTCCTTTGGAGAAACCTTCCTCAACTTCTAAAACTTCTGTTCTTTGAAGGTGTCTTATTTCTGTTGAGAACTGTTCTATTGTTGTGGCTATTAGAGCTAATGTCTGTAAGTAATAGGCATGCAAATCTCTTTGGATAATCTGGGTAGATATTTTAGCCGGTTTTAGGCCTAATTCTTTGCAAGTTAATTCTTCAACTTTTGGATCGATATTGCTGTATGTCCCAACAGGGCCACTGATCTGGCCGACATTGATATCGTCTGCTGCTCTTTTGAATCTTTCCAGATTTCTTTCAAAAATATCTAACCACACGCCAAGCTTAAGGCCAAATGTGGTGGGTTCAGCGTGAATTCCATGAGATCTGCCTATTGTTATTGTATCTTTATGCTCTTTAACCTTGTTTCTTATAGCTTCTATAACTTCTTTTATATCTTTCTCAATAATTGTATTTGCTTTTTTTAACTGAAGTGCAAGGGCGGTATCAAGTACATCGGAGCTTGTTAAACCCATATGTATGTATCTTGAGGATTCGCCTACATTCTCGTTAACGCTGGTGACAAACGCAATTACATCGTGCTTTACTTCTTTTTCTATCTCGTCAATTCTCTCTACACTAAAAGAAGCTTTAGACTCAATCTCTCTTAAAGCTTCATCAGGTATATTGCCAAGTTTATTGTGTGCTCTGCAGGCTGCTAATTCAACCTCAAGCCAGAACTTGTATTTGTTATCTATTTCCCAGATATCTCTCATTTCAGGCAATGAATATCTTTCAATCATTTGATTTCCCTCATCATTATCTACTGTTTCTTTATTTGTGGGCTACCAGGTAGGGACATATTCGTACAACTCACAAGCTCGTTGACGATTATAGTCAAGCCCACCCTACTTCTAATTATTTATGGGTAAAAGTATGATCAGTTATTTTTTTGGCTTGGTGCTGGTGGGTAAGTAGTTAGATTAGAGTATATAATCATACTTTATTAAAGATACCCACCCTACTTTTCTCATCATCTACTGTTTCTCTATTTAAATAACATTAGTCATAGTTTTTATTATTTCTTCTCATTAAAATTCTAAATAATGAACCAATATAGCCTAAATTATAGTGAAATCTTAATTTTTGATAGTATTTTTCTGAAATTTCGGTTTTAAAATGCTGTAAAATTAAACCTTCTAATATTCTTTTTGAATGTAGTAAAATTTTTCCCGGTGCTTCTTTTTTATCGAACATTTTTAGCAGGTAATATAAGTATGCATCAGACTTGCCGTGGGCAAAATATTTTTCACTGTAATATTTATATGTCATTCTGGATGCCGGCATTCTGTGATATACAAACATTTTAGGATCATAAACTAGATTGTAGCCCTGATTTTTTATTTCATGGGCAAACATTACATCTTCATTAATAGGGAATTTCTGCTCCAGTTCGCTTAAAAATTCTGAAAAGCCGCCTATTTTTTCAAGACATTCTCTTTTTATAGCCATGTTACAGGTATAAGGAACATGTTTTGGGTGAGAATCTAATATTAGAGATTCATCACCATAGTCAGAGTGGGCAAGGATTCCAAGTAAAGGACCTTCTAACCATTCTGGTTTTTGGCCCAAAAATTTGACTATGGTCTTTCCTCCCACCATATCAGGTTTTAGTTCTGATGTTTTATAAAAAGTCAGGATGTTTTCCAGATAATCATTCTCAAATAAGATATCATCATCAATATAAACCAGTATTTCCCCGCTGGATTGCTTTATTCCTTCGTTTCTGGAAATGGATACGCCCCTTGAATCTAGCTTGATATATTTAAAATCAGGATATTTTTCAACTAATTTTTGGGTTTCGTCATTACTACTCTGGTCTATAACTACGATTTCGTATTGTGACTTGCCTAAAGTCTGATTGGCAGCTGATTCTAAAACATCTCCAATCATATCTTCTCGGTTTCTGGTACATATAATTAATGAAAGTTCTGGCATTTATAATTTCCTAAAATAGGCTTTTATTTACGCAAATTTATAATTATTATTGAAATCTTTTATGTATAACCACTATCTTATATTAGTTATTATAATATAAATAAGATACAATATTTATTGTAGAAAATTCTGAATAATGCTATGGATAACATACTTGAAATAAAAAATTTAAATATTGGTTTTAAGCTTGAGGATGAGTTTGCCAGGGCTATTCATGGGGTAAATTTATCCCTTGAAAAAGGTAAATCTTTGGGAGTTGTTGGTGAATCAGGCTGCGGTAAGTCTGTCACGGCTACTTCTATAATGAGGCTTTTACCCTCTAATGCTGTTGTAGAATCAGGAGAGATTGTTTATAATGGGCAAAATCTCTTAAAATACACTGAAAAAGAAATGCAAAAAATCCGTGGAAATAAAATTGTTTTAATTCCGCAGGATCCTTTGACTTCTTTAAATCCACTTTATACCATTGGTGATCAGATAGCAGAAGCGATTGAACTTCACCAGAAAGTATCAAAAAAAGAAGCTAGAAGTATAGCTATTGAAGCATTAAGACAGGTAAAAATTCCTGAACCTGAAAATAGACTTAATGATTATCCCCACCAGTTTTCCGGCGGCATGAGACAAAGGGTGATTATTGCCATGGCTTTAAGCTGCAATCCTGAATTGATTATTGCAGATGAGCCTACAACTGCCCTTGATGTTACAGTGCAGGCGCAAATTTTAAATTTGATTAAATCTATTCAGGAAAAATATAGTACAACTCTGTTGCTTATTACCCACGATCTTGGAGTTGTGGCAGAGGTTTGTGATAAAGTGGCAGTTATGTATGCAGGTAGAATTGTCGAATATGCAGATGTAAAAACGATTTTTAGTAATCCTATGCATCCTTATACGAAAGGCTTAGTGGAATCATTGCCTTCTTTTGAATCAAAGAGATTAAAACCCATAAATGGTCAGCCTCCAAATATTGATGAGAAAATTAGTGGCTGTATGTTCCATCCAAGATGTTCATCAAGAATGGATATTTGTGAAAACCTAGAACCGGGCTCCAATTTTATAAGTGATTCTCATGAAGTTTGTTGCCATCTATATACAACAGCTGTAAAATAATTTAATTTTTTTTGAAGTCAAAATATATTAATGCTATATATATATTATCAATGTTTTTGTGGATGATAGTTTACTGGAATATCCAATATAATCTACAAAATTAAACTGTAGAGTCTGGAAAATCTTGGATTTAGATAAAATTTTCTCAATAAAAAAAGATTATTAGTCTGAAAACCTATTTAATAGACTTTCTCCTTTAAATTAAGGAAAAATAAAATAAGTTTGTAAAAAAAAGTTAAGGTAAATGCTTGATACAAAATTATTTTCATGGTTTCCTGTAGTTTAGAAGCATGTAAAGACGAATTTTAATCATTTTCAAAAAGTATTGACACTAAGTTATGTGCTTACTATGATAAGGATTCGCATGCTAATGAGCCGATGTAGCTCAACGGTAGAGCAACGGTTTTGTAAACCGTAGGTTGCGGGTTCGATTCCCATCATCGGCTAATAAGGGTAGGTGCCCGAGTGGTTAAAGGGGGCGGACTGTAAATCCGCTGGCTCTGCCTTCGGGGGTTCGAATCCCT
>DNSU01000018.1:0-6311 GCA_003499585.1 Cyanobacteria bacterium UBA9579
ACAGTTATTATTCAGGAATTAATTCATAATATTGCGCAAGAACATGGTGGTGTTTCTGTATTTGGCGGTGTTGGTGAAAGAACAAGAGAAGGGAATGACCTCTGGAACGAGTTTAAGGAATCCGGAGTTATTGATAAAGTTGCTCTTGTATATGGACAAATGAATGAGCCGCCCGGTGCAAGAATGAGAGTTGGATTAAGCGCTCTTACAGTTGCTGAATATTTTAGAGATGTATCAAAGCAGGATGTTCTCTTATTTATTGATAATATCTTCAGATTTGTTCAGGCAGGATCTGAAGTATCAGCTCTCCTTGGCCGTATGCCAAGTGCGGTAGGATATCAGCCTACTCTGGCAACTGAGATGGGAGAGTTGCAGGAAAGAATTACCAGCACAATGGAAGGTTCAATTACCTCAGTTCAGGCTATTTATGTGCCTGCTGATGATTTAACTGACCCTGCTCCTGCTACAACATTTGCATTCCTCGATGCATCTACAGTTCTTTCAAGACAAATTTCTGAGTTAGGGATTTATCCTGCTGTAGATCCACTTGCAAGTACCAGTAGAGTGCTTGATCCAAGAGTTATTGGTCAGGAACATTACGATATAGCAAGAGGAGTTCAGCAAGTACTTCAAAGATATAAAGATTTACAAGACATTATTGCAATTCTTGGAATGGATGAACTTGCTGAAGATGACAAAATCATTGTAGGTAGAGCAAGACGCATACAAAGATTCTTAAGTCAGCCTTTCTTTGTTGCTGAAACATTTACAGGTATTCCTGGAAGATATGTAAAACTTGAAGATACCATTAAAGGATTCCAAGAGATTCTTGATGGCAAGCATGATGATCTTCCGGAACAGGCTTTTTATATGGTAGGCACTATAGAAGAAGCTAGGGAAAAAGCTGAAAAAATGGCAAGAGGTTAAGAAATGCCTGATAAAAAGCTGAATTTAAAAATAATAACCCCTGAAAGGGTAGTTGTAGATGAACAAATAGATGCTATTTACTCTAAAGCTGTAGATGGCGAATTTGGTGTTTTGCCCGGACACGTGCCATTTATGACTGCTTTGGATATTGGTATTACAAAATACGTAAACGATAATAAGGATGAATTTATAGCAGTTATCGGCGGAATTTTTCAGGTAAGTGAAGATAGCGTCACTATTTTTTCTGAAACAGCTGAACGTGGTGAAGAAATAGATATTCATAGAGCTAAAGCAGCAGAAGAAAGAGCAGAAGCCAGACTTAGAACTGGTGCCAGAGATGTTGATGCTGACAGAGCCCAAGCCGCATTAATGCGAGCTCTTATCAGAATTCAAACTGCATCAAGAATTAGACCCGGCGGTTAAACCATACCGTAATAATTTAAGAAATAAGTGTGATATATGAAACTTCATATTGCTCATCTTTATCCGGAACTTCTAAACATCTATGGTGATAAAGGTAATGTAATTGCTTTTACACAGCGATGCTTATGGAGAGATATTCAGGTTGAAGTTCATGAAATAAATCCCGGTGACGAGATTGATCCTGATTTATATGACTTTTACTTTATTGGCGGAGGTCAGGACCAGCAACAAATAATGGTAGCAGGAGAACTGCAAAGACAGGCTGAAAATTTAAGAGAAGCTGCAAATAACGGAGCAGTTTTTCTTTCTATATGTGGTGGATATCAATTGTTAGGGCATTATTATAAACCCCATCAGGGAGATAAAATCCCGGGTATAAGCATCTTAGATGCCTATACTGTTGCAGGAGATACAAGATATATCGGAAATGTAACTATTAAAGCTGATTTTTTTGATATGTCCTGCTTGAATACGTTAGTAGGGTTTGAAAATCACAGTGGGCTTACATATTTACAGGGTGATACAAAGCCCCTTGGAATTGTGCAAATTGGAAACGGCAATAATGGACAGGATAAAACAGAAGGTGCTGTATATAAAAATGTCTTTGGAACGTACTTGCATGGTTCCTTATTGCCCAAAAATCCTCATTTTACAGATTATCTGATTATTCAATCATTAAAAAGAAGAAATGGGGATAATGTCATATTGCCTGAAATTAATGATGAAATCGAGCTTCTGGCCCATAAAAAAGCTGTTAATAGAAAATATTAAAAAATTATACCTTTAATTAGATCTATTGCCACTTACATCCTGAGTATTTATAAGCTTATTATTTCAAAATAATTAGAATATTAGAAGGAAGGTTTATTATGCCAGGAATTTTTGATGTAAGTATGTTTGTAAGTGAACACGTGCCTGTTTTTCCGGGTGATCCTTCAGTAAAAATAGAAAAAGTAAAAAGTATTTTAATAGATGGATATGAATTGTCAAAAATCTCTACAGGCGTTCATATAGGGACTCACATTGATGCACCTTCTCATTTTTTTCAGGATAAAAGTGATGCAAGTGAACTCGACTTAAGCGTTTTAGTCGGTAAAGCAATTGTAATGGAATTTTCAAACAGTGGCCTAATAAGCGTTTCGGATTTAAAGAATATAGATTTTTCACAATATACAAGAGTTATATTCAAAACAAAAAACTCAGGACTGATGAATTCTGAGGTGTTTAATGAAAATTATGTTTATCTTGACGAGCAAGCCGCCGATTATTTGCTTGAACAGGGAATCAGATTAATAGGATTTGACTATTACACTTTAGATAAATATAATTCAGATATGCCCGTTCATAAAAAGTTACTGGAAAATGACGTAGTAATTATTGAAGGGTTGAATATGTGGGAAATTGATCCTGGCGAATACGAGTTGCTAGCCCTTCCTATAAAATTAAAAGCTGAAGCGGCTCCCGCCAGAGTTATTTTGAGAAAATATTTTAGAGGGGAAATTCCTGAATAATGGATGGAGTTACTAGAAGTAAAGCTAAAATAATCCATAATATTGAGAAAAACAGGATTATTGGAGTAGTAAGAACAGATAATGCACAAAGAGCAATAGATATTTCAAAGGCTCTTATTGATGGCGGCATAAAAATAATCGAAATTACGATGAATTATGTTAATGCCCCCATAGTTATAGGTGAAATATCCAAAATATCTGGAATTTCTGTTGCTGCAGGGTCGGTGGTTACAGGAGCACAAGCAGATTCGGCAATTGCAAAAGGGGCAGAGCTTATTGTATCACCTGTTGCGGAGATGACGCTAATAAAGCTGTGTAAAGGCAACGCCGTTCCGATTATTACAGGTGCGGCTACTCCAACAGAAGCATATAACGCTTGGAAGCTTGGGGTTAATCTTATAAAAGTATTCCCGGCAAGAGAGCTTGGTGGGCCTGATTATATATGTGATGTCCTGACTCCAATGCCATTTTTACCTTTAATCCCAACAGGAGGCATTGATCCGGATAATTTTATTGAATATTTAAAAAATGGGGCTGTTGCCGTTGGGATAGGAAAAGGTTTTTATGCTAATGAGGAAAGTCTTTCTACAATTACAGAAAAAGCCAAATCTGCAGTTCAAAAATTAGATGATTATCTGGGTAATAAATAAAAAAGAGAAATGTTTACGAATTTGACCTTGTGGTAAAATCCAGGTTAAATAAACTTAAGTTTTAAAATTCGGTGATTTTATCACCTAACAGGAGTAATAAGGAATATATGACAGACAGTATTGATATAATTTCTATTGGTGAAAGTATGATAGAACTTTCTACCAACGAAAGTCTCACTTACGCCCAGATATTAAATAAATATTATGGGGGTGATACTGTATGTGCAGCTGTAGCAGCTGCGAGATTGGGCTCAAAAGTTGGATATATTACAAGAGTTGGAAATGACTTTTTTAAAGATTTCCTTTTAGACTCATGGCAAGCAGAAAATATAGATATCAATTATGTTAGATTAGTTGATGGGAATAACGGGCTTTACTTCATATCAAGACAACAAAGCGGTGAAAAACAATTCGCTTATTATAGAAAGAAAAGTGCAGCATCTTCACTCTCTGTAGATGATATTCCTGAAGAATATATTGAGAGGGCTTCTATAATTTATTCTACCGGAATAACCCAGTCTATATCCAATTCAGCCAAAGATGCTGTTAAAAAAGCCTTTACTATAGCAAAGGAAAAAGGCTGTACTGTTGCTTATGATCCAAACTATAGGCCGCAGCTGTGGAGTATTAGCGAAGCAAAAGAAGCTATGGAAGAAGTTATTGATTATGTAGATATAATTTTCCTTAATACTGCTCACGATGCAGAAAAGCTGATTGGAATTTCTTCACCCGATAAGGTTATTAAATATTTCTGGGACAGAGGTGTTAACACAGTAGTTACTAAAATGGGACAGAATGGTAGTACTATCGGATATAACGGAGAAATGAACCATCTTCAATCTTGTGTAACTAATATTGTTGATACCACCAGTGCCGGTGATGCATATAATGGTGCATTTTTGCATGGGATTACTGAAGGTTATACGCCTTTTGAATCAGCAAAATTAGCCTGCATTGATTCTGGCATGCAAGTTCAGGGGCTAGGCGCCATAAGATCTATTCCTTATAAAGATCAGGTTTATGCTGAATTCAAACGTGGTGATATGTAAGAAGCTGCCTTATTAAAGTTGAGCCCGTTATTAGTCTTTTTTAACTACAAACATTACTTCTTCTGCAAGGATATTAGAGAATATTTGGCAAATAAAATCCTTCCTTAATGATGCTCTTGTCATATAAATTTCATTAAGAACACTTATATCTTTGTTTTTGCAGAATTCCCTAAAGTCTTCAATAGTTAATAAGTGAATATTTGGAGTATCATACCATTCAAAAGGCAGTATGCTCGACTTTGGCATTTTTCCTTTGAAGAATAATTGTGCTCTGACTTTCCAATAAGCAAAGTTTGGAAAACTAATAACAACTTTTTTCCCAACACGCATCATTTCCTGAATTACATAGTCGGGTTTATGAGTCATTTGGAGGGTTTGATTCAGGATAACATAATCAAAACATTTATCTTCAAATTCTTTTAACCCTTCATCAATATCTCCCTGGAAAACGGAAAGCCCTTTTTCTATGCAGCTGACTACATTTTCCTCGTTAATCTCAATACCACTTCCCTGAATGCCTTTATCTTTTAAAACCTTCAAAAGCTCTCCTGCTCCACAGCCAAGGTCTAAAACTTTTGACCCGAGTTCAATAAAATCTGAGATTATAGAGTAGTTTAAATGTAGTCCTTTTGATGTTTTATAATGATCCAGCATGACTTTACCCTTTCTCTTAACTTGAGATTATCATTAAAAGCTGATTTTTAATATAGTTAAATTTCAAATAGCAATAATTATTTTGAGCAGACTTTATCTTACATGTATTCATAAAATAAAATTAAAGGAATAAAAATATGAAAATCCCTCAAAATAATTATTACACTTCCAGTGTTAGTTTTAGATCAATTAAAGGAATTGCTAAAGTTAATCCTGAAGATAAGTCGGGCGATCCTATTAATGTTGAGAATTTACTTATCTCTGGTAATAAAGAAGGATATAAACTTTTTAATATTAATGAAACCCTTAATCCCACAACACCTATTAATCCAGATAAAAGCTATCAGATAATTGATATTGATAGTGTTGATGATAGAAGCAATTTATTACTTGATAAAGAAGCCAAAGCTGCTGTTAAAAAAATGAACAACGGAATTATGAGGCTAAACGATAATTCAGTAGCTGATGTAGGTACATTTATTGACTCATTTGCAGATATACAGGGTAGATCACAATTAAATATAAATAAAGCAAGTAGCACAAATCCTAATTTAAGCTGTATTGCAGATTATGATACCCTTTCTTCAATATCAGTAAGTAATAAATCAAAATTAAATCTTAAAGAAGCTAATCCAAAAGTTGATATAAGAACATATGATGCTGCTGAAGCAAATGTTGATTCTATGCAAGGTGAATATACCGGATTATATCAGCGTGATCATTCTAAATCACATGTAGGTACAATTAGTAATAAGGCAATGGTAACTGTAACCGATAAAGCTAAAACACAAGTTGATAAAGCTGAAAAAGATGGTCTTATTTATCGTGACTCCTATGGGTCAACAGCAGTAATTAAAAAGGATAACAGATCTATAAAAGATAAACTTATATCTCAGATAATATCCCCAACAGGTATAACTATTCAAAAAATAATCAATAAACTCGCAAGCTGTATAAATTAAGATTATATTGGCATTCTTTAACTATATCTAACTAAAATTATGATAAAAAATGTAATAAGTTATTACAAATACCTTGATTTTTTTATCGAAAATGCTGATCATGTCATATTACATGCAATTTGCATCAGTGAATTA
>DNSU01000018.1:6386-7044 GCA_003499585.1 Cyanobacteria bacterium UBA9579
TGAATTAAGGATGGTTAGACTATTAAAATATTTCCATAAAAGAGTTTCCAGAGGAAATATTTTATGAGGTTTTAGAAAGAAGAAAATTGGCAGAATTTGTTCATGAACCTGTCTTGCTTAATGAGGCTATAGAATGGCTCGATTGCCGCAAGGGTTTGATTTATATTGATGGGACTGTTGGCGGTGGTGGTCACTCAAAAGAGATTGCAAAAAGAATTTCTCCCGATGGCAGGTTAATTTCCATGGATGTAGATCCAGATGCAATTGCTGCTGCTGAAAAAAATTTGGCTCCATATAAAGATATAGCAACCATAGTGAGATCAAGCTATATTAATATACCGGAAGTATTAAAAAATCTTAATATTGAAAAGATTACCGGTGGAGTTTTGCTTGATATAGGAGCCTCATACTATCAGCTTACCACGCAGGAAAGAGGGTTCAGTTTTTCTAAAGAAGCACCTTTAGATATGAGATTCAATCCCGATAATCCTGTTAGTGCCTATGATGTCGTTAATTCTTATTCCGAGCAAGAATTAATAAGGATTTTTTCAGAGTATGGTGAAGAAAGATATTCAAAAAGAATAGCCAGAAAAATTGTTGAAGTGAGACAAAAACAGCCGATAAAAACAACTGTAGAGCTAGCAAATATTGTAAAGTT
>DNSU01000014.1 GCA_003499585.1 Cyanobacteria bacterium UBA9579
CGGTTAAAGTTGCAAGCGGGCAGCAAAGCTGCACCATTAAACTCAATAATCTTTCACAAAAGATTAAGATTGATGACTTTAGAAAAGGTGACTGTGTCACCAATTTTAACAAGACAGCTTCTAAATTATCAAACAAATACTCAAATTTGTGCTCCTGGCACTTAGGTGATATTATCACCAAAATTTGTAACTCAATGTATCAAGTGATGTTTAAAATTGAAATATCTAGTAAAATTAAAATAGTAATGATCGAAAGAGGGTAAAGTCAGAATATGTTTAAAAATTTGAGTTTAGAAGAAAAAATTAAAATCAAGACTAGATTTAGTCAGATTCTTCTTTTATTGATTACCGGCATAGCCGTGTTTGGTTTTTATAAAGTCCAGCAAACAGAAATAAGTCCTCTGAGTTTAGTTATAACTACTGTTGTACTATGCATTGTAGGAATAATTCTGACTGAATTCTTTAATCAATGGGTAAATATTACTACATCTGAACCAATATATGATGCAGTAATTCATACAAATTCTGCATCATCAGAAATTATAGAAGCAACAACCAAGCAGGAAAACGTTATTTTAAAACACCTGATAGTATTAAAAGAAGCAGCAGGTGTTATTGAAAATCTAAGTAAATCATCAAATCAAACCAAAATAAATGCTCAAAAAGTTGCAGAGAAATCTGAAGAAATTATTGTTATGTCAAGCAAAGAGCACGAAGCTGTTAAGGCTAATATCGAGAAAATGAGAACCTTAAAACAAAAAATCGAAATAATAGCCGAATTAATTCTTGAATTAAGTGAGCATACCCAACAAATTGGAAGTATCATCGGAGTCGTAGAAGATATCACCGAACAAACAAACATGTTAGCTCTTAACGCCGCTGTAGAAGCTGCAAGAGCCGGAGAGCACGGTAAAGGTTTTGCGGTTGTTGCCAGTGAAATTAGAAAGCTTGCTGATGAAAGTAAACAGGCCACATCAAAAATTTCATCCTTAATTTATGATATTCAACAGGCAACTAACTCTACCGTTATGGCTACAGAAGAAGGAACCAAGGAAATTGAATCCGGTGTCGAGTTGGCTAATCAAATAGCTCAGAGTATAGATCTTTTACGTAACACAATTAATGAAACAGTCAAAGCTGTAAAAGATATTGTTGATTCTACAAACAATCAATCTGTTTATACCGAGGAAGTTTCAACTGCAATAAATTCGATTAATGAAGGAATGCTTGATTCAGCCAGCAATGTTAAACAAAATATATTAATTCTTCAAGGGTTGATAAATATATCAAAATCATTAAAAGAAAAGGTTATTGGAAATACTCCATACAAAGAAAACAGCGATTATAAGAATTATAAGGTATAACGAATGGACTTTCTTGAAGAGGAAATAGAAGAGATTCTGAATATTTTCAGAGAAGAAAGTGAAGAACATATACAGAAAATAAACCAGAGTCTCCTCAAGCTTGAAGTGAATCCAAAAGATAGTATGGTTATTTCTGAATTATTCAGAGAAGCCCATAGCCTTAAAGGTGCAGCCAGAATGATTGGATTGAATGATATTCAGGCTCTGGCTCATAAAATTGAAGATATCTTTGGCTTAGCTAAAGAAAACACTTTAACTATCACTGCTGAAATTGTAGATGTACTCTGCAAATCTATTGATTGTATAGCTTCAATAGTTGAAGAATCTATACAAACCAGAGGCGCCAGACATTCTGTTAATGTAGATGAAATGATTCAACAGCTTGAATCCATTAAAGATTCTGTAGGCCAGAATATATCTCAACCTGCAAATAAACAAAAAACCGGTGCTAAAAAAAAGCAAATTCAGGAAACTGAAATCGATGAATCAGAAAAAAAATCTACCGAGGAAATTAAATCTTTTTATAAGGATTGCATAGATTTAATTCCTCAAATTAAAGAAAAAATAATTGAAATTAGAAAATCTTCAATGGATACAGATACAATCTCAGGATTTTATGGGTTAGTTACGGCTCTTGATTTTCTCGCACAAAATATTAGTTCTAATGAGATAAAAGAACCGGTACAGGATATAAAAGTAAAACTGGATGGAGTTGTTAAAGGAAGCGGGATTCTGCTGGATGCTGAGATAGATGAAATAGAAGAATCATTTAATAATTTTTTGGGAAACTTAGAAAAAGCTCATCCGGAATCTGATTTTGAAAATAATATTCCTAATGTTCAATTAGAAAAAACTCAGGAAATCGTTAAAGAATCATATATCCAAGAATCTCAAGAAATTCCTCAAAGTCAGGAAACAACAATATCTCAGGATATACAGACCACTAATGGTCAAATATCGAATGATAAACTGGAATCAGATCTAACTTATATCAGTCAAAATTTGCATTTATTAAGTGAAAATTCCGAAAATGCAGAAAATACAATTAATATTATTATAGAGAAATTAAGCAACACAGTTAGTTCTAATACCGATCAGACTATTAATAAAATTTTAGAAAAAATTCTTGAAATTTTTGCCTTTTCAAAAGAAAGTGGTGTAAAGCCCAGTATTGAGATAACTGATGTAATTAAACAAAGTTTTGATACAGCCCAGTTAATGCTTTTAACATCTTCGAGCAATTATGCAGAGGATCCTGATTTAATAATTCAACGACTGGCTATTTTGCTTCAAATGTTAAAAATATCCGATCAGGATACAACTCAAAATCAAGAAGAAGCTAATGATGCTATAGTAGTTCCTTATTCTCCTGCAGGTCAAAAAAATGAACTGCTCCCACAAAATGAAATAGAAAAAAGCCCCAACACCTCACCTCTTGATAATGATAAATCAACTACAAATAATACAACTATAAAAACACTTAGAGTCGATACAAAAAAACTTGATCAGCTTGTAGGCCAGGTTGGTGAATTAATTATTGCAAAGATTAAAACTAAAGAACATTTAACTGAAGTTGAAAAAATGTCTCGCTCAGTCGAAGACTGGTATAGAGAATGGCAAAAAGCTAAGCAAATTACTAAAAATCTGGATAGAAAACCTATTAAACCATCTGACTTACCTTCAGGTACATCTATATATTCTCAGAATAAAAATGTTTTTTCATTTTTTGAAGAAAATTCCGTAAGACTTACTGATCTTATGAATCAAATAAATTTTCTGTATAAAACTATACAGGAAGATGATACAAGACTGGACTTAATCGTAAATGAACTTGAAGAAAAGATAAAAAGCGTCAGGGTTTTACCTCTTGCTACTATATTCCATATGTTCCCAAGAATGGTCAGGGATATTGCAAGAGAAAAAGGAAAAGATATTGATCTTATTATTTCCGGAAGTGAAACCAGCGTTGATAAGAAAATCATAGAAGAAATAAAATCTCCTCTTATACATATAATTAGAAATGCTATTGACCATGGAATTGAAGATCCTGAAACCAGGACAAAAAATGGCAAAAATCCTAAAGGAAAAATTCAATTATCAGCATACCACCTTGAAAATAGCGTTCTAATTGAAGCTATAGATGATGGTAAGGGAATAGACCTTGAAGTAATAAAAAGAAAAGCCCTTCAAAAAGGGCTCCTGACTCAAGCAGAATTACAGGCTATGAATGATGAACAGATTATGAATATTATCTTCTGGCCGGGATTCTCAACAGGTGAAATCGTAACTGATATTTCAGGCAGAGGGGTAGGCCTTGATATAGTTTATACAAAAATAAATCAGTTAGGCGGTAAAGTAAGCATTAAATCAATTCTGGGAGAAGGATGCAGAGTTTCCGTTCAGCTTCCAGTCACAATGGCAACAATTAAAGCATTTCTGGTAAGTGCAAATAATCAAACCTTTGCTATTACTACAAGTGCTATTAAAACAGCCCTTCTTATCAAATCTAAAGACATACATTACAAGGAAGGCAGAGAAACTATTATCGTAGATAACAAAACTATACCTATTTGCAGACTGTCAAGTATCCTTGAAATGCCTGATCAAAAGTTAAATGAAGAAAAAATTGTAGTTATTGTTATTCAAGCAGAAGATGTACAAGTTGGATTTATTATAGATAAATTACTGGGAGATCAGGAAATCCTCCATAAAAATCTAACTCCACCTCTTTTAAGAATAAGAAACGTTGCAGGGGTAACTACCCTTGGTTCAGGTGAGTTATGTCTGATATTAAACGTAAATGATCTTATAAAATCTGCTTATATGAACTTTGGAATGAGCAGAAAAGAGCTTATAATCAATAGAGAAAGCAGCACAAGCATTGTAAACAGGAAAAATATTCTTGTTGTTGACGATTCTGTAACTACCAGAATTCTGGAAAGAAACATACTTAGAGCAGCGGGTTATCATGTAACCGTTGCAATAAACGGATTAGATGCTTTAACCAAAATACTATCCGAAAAATTCGATCTTATAATTTCAGATGTAGAAATGCCCGAGATCAATGGATTCGAACTTACCGAACGTCTTAAAAAAGATGAAAAGTTCAAGCATATTCCACTTATTCTGGTAACTTCCCTGGCTTCTGAATCTGACAAAAAAAGAGGTCTTAGCCTGGGAGCCAATTCATATATTACAAAAGGCGGCTTTGATCAGGAAGAGTTATTAGCAACTGTAGATAAATTACTTAGTGCATCATAATTATGCTAGATTCTACTAAACAAAAAAGCTTAAACGAATTTATTCGCAAATATGATCTGGAACCAAACCATTCTCAACAGGTCAGAAAATTAGCCCTGTTAATTTTCGATAAAACCCAAAAATCCTTACATAATTTCTCGGATTCTCAAAGAGATTTATTAGAGGCAGGGGCTTTGTTACATGACATAGGTCACTGTATATCAAGAGATGAACATAATAAACACTCTTATGTGTTGATAATAAAGGAAAAAATCCAGGGGTTTAGCCCTGAGGAAGTCCAGATAATTGCAAATATAGCCAGATATCATAAAGGCAAATCTCCTAAAAAACATCATGAATGTTTTGCTCAATTATCTGATACCAGATCTGAGGAACTGGTCAAAAAACTAAGCGCAATAATCAGGCTGGCAGATGGGCTGGATAAATCCAGAAAAACCGTTGTAGAAGATCTTGATTGCCTTTACGATTCTTTCTCACAGACTTTATATATCATATTAAACACAATTTTCTCCGACTTAACCCCGGAAATAAAAACTTTAGAAGAAAAAAAGAGTTTATTTGAAAAAGAGTTTGGAATTCAGGTAGAATTTAAAATTAGTTAGACTTTCAGACTCTGCAAGAAATACATAAGAGTCTTACTAATAGCCACCTTTAGCGTTTCAACATGACACTAAAAATTATTTAGCAATTTAAGTTTTATTATGATTGAATAAAATATAATAAAGATGAACTAAAGTCGGAGAAAAGATGAACAGCATAAAAATAGTAATATCACCAAAAAGTATAATTGTAGTATTGGCTTTTCTTATTCTTGCCTGGATTGTTTACCAGTCATTAAATATAATCCTGCTATTGTTCGCTTCTTTTGTCATAGCAAGTGCTTTATTTCCACTGACAGACTGGATGAGCAAAAAGCTTCCACGGGGACTTTCAGTATTAATAATTTATATAGTCGGATTTCTTCTTTTATCAACGGTTCTAATCCCTCTTTTCTCAGTATTGGGCCAGCAAATTCAGGAATTTGTAACACGTATACCTATTTATTCAAGAGAAATTTATAATTTTGTAACAGACTTACAAATAACAACAGGGGGGTTATTTCCGGATTTTTCAGAAATAGTTTCTCCTCTCACTAATATAGGACAAAACATTGTAAGTCAGGGAATAAATATAACGGTAAATCTTGTTGCAGGTATAGTTGCATTTTTTACACTAGCAGTTATAGTCTTTTTTATTCTGCTTGATAAAGATGAATTAAAAAAGGGCTTTTTAAACTTTTTCCCGGAGCATATGAGAGAAAAGACAGCATGTATTACCAAGATAATTTCCTTAAAAGTCGGTGGTTATGTTAGAGGACAGTTATTAATAATGCTGGCTGTCGGTGTTCTTACAACTTTAGGATTAACTATTATCGGTGTAGAGTTTGCGCTTTTATTAGGCTTAGTTGCAGCAATTTTAGAAATAGTCCCAATAATAGGACCAATTCTAGCTGCCGTTCCAGCTGTTATAGTTGCATTGGCTCAGGATCCCATACTTGCATTATGGACGGTTATTGTATATTTAGTTGTGCAAAGAATAGAGAACAGCTTTCTTGCTCCATTAATTCTCAGTAAATTTCTGGATATGCATCCATTAATTATAATTGCTGCTTTACTAATTGCTGCAAGCACTTTAGGAATAATAGGTGTAATATTATCTCCGGCTATTGCTGCAGCCATATACGTTTTAGTTCAGGAATTATATTTAAACAGAATTAATACAAAATCCTAGCTAAGATCTTAAACTTTTAAAAAATAAATTAAGATTGTAAAAATTATTTTTTTTAATCCCTTACTAAGAAACAAGGGGAAATGCAAAAAATAATACTATAAATCAATTGTAATCATGATATCACTCACTATAATTGTTCATGCAAGAAAGGGGTGATGGCTCGCAGCATGCTTTAGTGCCTGCATAAAAAGGAATTGGTTATTTTATACTATTAACAAGTATTTATTTTACTATGGCTAAATAATTTTATAGCATCTTACAAAGATGGTAATGGTAATTTAGATAGGGATTTTAAAATCTCTATTCATGAGGTTTAGCTATTCATACAAGATGGTTATGTTAAGCACAGGTCTTTTTAAGGCCAATATTTTGATGCATTAATTATGACTCATTAATTTTGCAGGGAGATATATTCTCTCCGTCACTTGTGATGCCAGTGACATAGTCACATATTTAAGTCAAAAATTATTCCAATGAGAACTTAAGTTCGTGCGTTAGCACCATCAAGGCTCCTACGAAAACATATCTCCCTGCAATGATCATTACAAGTAATTTAACAGAGCACTAATTTATGATGCTTAATATTGCACATTTCTCAGTCCAATAATAAAGTCATTAGCTCATAAGGTTTAAACTTTATTTCTTCATCCGGATTAAATTGATTAAGAGTAGGCTCCTCCAAGGAATTAACCTCCATGATTCTTGAGAAGCCCAAATCAGATTGAATCTTTATACTTTGTGCAGTATCAGATATATTCATTAATCTCACAATCAGGCCTTTTTGTTCTTTACCATGAGGAGATTTAACGGCATAGGTGTAAATATTAGGATTATCAAGATTCAGTAAGTTATGAGGAATTTCTGCTTCTCTTGAATTATCCTGAGCAACACCGGTCTCAGTTAGTATGCTTCTCATAAACTGATCGGCTTCTATAAAAAGATCATCAGGCTTTTCAACGGCACATATGGCATATCTTACTTTCTGAACACCAAGACACTGTGCTCCCGGGGTATCTAATGGAGGGCCGGCTGCAAGGTTACGTGTATCTAATGTTTCTCTGGATAATTTACCTGTTGATCTTAATAAAGTAATATAAAGATCATTTTCATCCACACCATATTCGGGCAACCCCTCTGTAATTATCCCTAATCCGTTTGCCCAGACAAATCTCTGCATTGGGGCCGTATTTGTCTGCAATTCCTGCCCTTTTTCAGCAGGCATATTAGCAGAAAGGCTATAATCAGGATTAAACGTTCTTTCTATTAAGCCAAAAGCATTTTCAGCAAATGTTCTATATACTTTATCACTAAATCTAAATTTCACCTGGAGGGTATGATCACGGGAGAAATTTTCCCATACAGTTTTAAACTCAACACGCCTTGAGTCTGCGTGAACTATGACATCTACTACTACAAGATGGGTTAAAGACACCATGCTTCTGAATCTTTCCTCTCTATCAAGAGATTCAGGAATTTCTATCTGATAAAATAGCCTTAAAATGCCTCTTAAGTTTCCATCCTCAATAACCTCAGTCCTTATAAGGGTTCCTTCTCGAGGCTGATCGTTAGGAATAGGGCAGAAATTATATGTATCTCCTTTATCTGCATAATCCTGAAGAATATGCAGATTATAAAACTCTTTACCTGAATCAGAATCACTAAGTGTAAGCACTCCTGTATCATTAACCCTGAGCATAATTCTTGAATTTTTGATAAATTTTAGCCCGGTTTCAACAATAGTAGGATGTTTTTTATATTTATAGTTATTATCAATTATATTTATTGAATGAGGAAGAATATCCTCTACCCAGATCAAATGTTCATGATGATCTCTAATATCTTCTTTTACAGGAATTGTCTGAATATCAAATAAAACCTCTTTTGTAAATTCTTTTGTGGCCCCTAGATACTGACTCATTAAGTTTTCAGGAAGATTTTCTGGAGTTTTAACTTTAATTACCCCTGAAAAAGCATAATCAGAAGAATTATAAACAATTATATTGCCTTTTTTTACCCTATGGGCCAGTTCATGGAAGCATCTTCCTACCAATCCGTCTGAGATTTGATCTACCTGTTCAAATCTGCTCATCATTTCATCGTGTACTTCATCCACACTACAGCCGCAGATACTGTCGTGAGGATGATTTTGAAGCAGCAGTTTCCAGGCGTATTCCAGTTCTTTTTTCCTGCCTGAAGTTATCCCAGCCTGCTCAAGATATGCCTGGAGAGATTCGGCTAAACGGTTTAACTTCCAGGTAGACTTTGCATTAGCTCTTTTTAGATACAATCTTGAAGATAAAGTCCCCGGCAATATAGGGTTTCTTGAATTATCCCTGAATTCTCCTTCTACTGTCTCAAACTGAGGACTTTTAAGTTTAACAAAGTTTATGTAATTAATAATGGAATCTGAATGTAAATTATAGTTATTTATATGCTGATTGACTTCTTCTAAATGTGCAACAAAATTTGGTGCAGGAGCAAGATGATCAGCCCCAGCAGGCAGTAAAATATAATTAGTCAGGTTATGTTCTTTAATTTTATTTAATAACTTGCCTATTTTTTTGGCTTTTTCTTCTGATGAATAGTTATAATTCAAGATATCCTGATAATATCCTTCAACTAAATATGTAGTAAACAACGATGATCCATCTTTTGACTTCCAGATAAATTCTGACTTACGATTTCCTACCCCTCTCCAGATAACAGCATCTTCTATACCAAATGATGATAATATTCTTGGCATTTCAGAATTATGACCGAAGGCATCAGGCATATATCCTATAAAATCACTCCCCCCAAGAGTTTTGGCTTCTTTGATACCAATAAGAAGATTTCTTATTAAACTTTCACCTGACACCAAAAACTCATCAGCTAGCACATACCACGGACCTATTCTTAATCTTTTATTCCGAATGAGTTCTGTCAAGACCTGTTTTCTATAGGGATGAACGGCAAGATAATCTTCAATAGCTATAACCTGACCATCAAAATAAAAGTCAATAAGCGTGTTATTCAAAAGCTGATCTATAACCTCATCCATTACATCAATAAGTCTAAGCCTAAATTCCTGAAACGGCCTATACCATTCCCTATCCCAGTGAGTATGAGCGTATACTATAACATCCATAATTTTTCCCTTTTATTTTATTGCTTGATTAATATCTAGTTATAAGAAGGTGCCAGAGGCACTTATTTAGGTTAACGATTATTCCAGTAATTACTTAAATAATGAGAATGTCACCTGTCCTTGGTCTTTTTTATCCTCCACCAGAAAAAAGGCAGGAATAACCCCCCAAAGACTAGTGGTATTCCCAGCCCCTGTGCTATACCGGTAATAATTACCGTAATAAAAATTGAGAACAAGATTCCTGAAAGCAAAGCCGTAACATTAAATTTTGACTCTGTTTCTTCTTGTTTTTTTTGCAAAGCGCCGCATCTGTCACAAAATTGACTATCTTCTCTTAATTCTCTGCCACATTCAGCACATCTCATAATATAAACCTGACTTTCAATAAGTTTTTGATAATACCAAGCAGGACATATTCGTACAACTCGCAAGCTCGTTTACGACTGCAGCCATATCACCTGACTTAAGTTATCGACTAAGTCTTTGGAGCACAATTGATTTTTTTACCTAAACAATAATTTTAAAGACAAAACACTAAAGGTATTATAATAAATATCTTTCATTTAAAGTAATTCCCTATTTTGATAAAATTTCATGTTTAACTAAAATACCAATAAAATCAGTAGAATTCACCCTAATCAACAATACATATTCTAAAACTATATTTTTAATTTTTCTTCAAATTAGATTTTTTCTATATGATTTTTACACTTGTCATCCACAGCGTCATTCTGAACAAAGTGAAGAATCTCAAATACTTTTATATTAAAATCAGCAAATTTCTTGACTTCATAATTTAGTGCTAATATAGTTTTGATAACGGCATTAAACAAAGACCATAAACGCCAGTATGGCTAGCCTAACAGGCTAAGATAAATCAGAAAGCAGCAAAATGAGATTAATATTAGCAATATTTTTTATAATAATAAGCGTTTTCTCACAGAATTGTGCCTATTCTGAAGAAATAGCAAAGGCTCAACCTGCAAATATCCAGCCAGAAATCACTCTTGAATGCCCTGAAAACCAGGTTCCTATTACCTTTGAAAATAGCTTAAAAACCGCCTTAGAGAATAACTACGGCATAAAAATCATCTCGACCCAAAGAACAAGTGCTAAATGGCTATATTACAATGAATTGTCTGAATTCTTACCCGATGCATCTTTCAATTACACTCAGACAAGATTTGGTGGCTCATTTCTGGTAGGCGGGGTAGTTCCAGTAAACATTACAGCAACCAATATTAATACAGGATTTGCAGCACAGTGGGATGGATTTACGGGATTTAGAAGATATTTTGAAACAAAAGCAGCCAGGGCCAATTATAAAGCTTCAAAAAGAAATCTCGAATTAACCGTAGATCAGGTTTTACTGTTGACTACAAAACAATATTACACTCTCCTACAGGATAAATTAAATATTGAAATCCTACAAGTAGCTCTGGAACAGACCCAAGCCCAATTAAGAATAAACCAGCAAAGGTTTGAAGCAGGAGTAGGAACAAGATTTGATGTTCTAAGATCAGAAGCTGAAGTTGCAGCAGCACAGCAAAATCTAATAGCAGCAAATAACAGATTGCGCTTATCACAAGCACAACTGGCAAACACGCTGGGTATAAATATTTTTACTCCTCTAATCCCTATAGAAGAAAGTGTAGAAGCGAGAACCCTGTTTAAAGATTGTTTTGATATTAACGAAGTAACTCAGATAGCCTTAAAAAACAAGCCTGAACTTGATATAGCAGAATTAAATATTGCAGCTACAAGAGCCAGAAAAAATTCACTTTATTCCATATATCTACCTACTGTTTCTGTCAGAAGCACAGTTAACTGGACAGGTAATGAGATCGATGATCTAAATCAGAACCAGTCTATTGCACTTCTGGTTTCATGGATTGGCGGGGAGAATCTTGGCCTTGCAGGACTAACAAGCATAAAAGCATTAAATGCACAGGTAGAAGAAGCCAAATTAAGACTTACAGATACCACTAGAAACCTTGAACAGAGTATAGTAAACTCTTTTTATGATATAATAACAGCCAAAGAATTAATTGAAGCTGCAAGAGTAGAAGTTATTTCTGCACAAGAAAGTCTTAGATTGGCTGTTATAAGACTTGAAGAAGGTGTTGGAATCTACACAGACGTTATCTCAGCTCAACTAACTGAAACACAGGCCAGAATCAGATATTTAAACGCAATAATTAACTATAATACTTCTCAAGCGCAGCTACTATATGATATGGGCGTAATATCACCAAATAACCTTCTTGCAGGATACACAGAAGAAGAAGCTGCCAGTAATACTAAAAAATAATTATTTAATAGATAGAAATTTACATAATGACCCAAAAAATTAAAAAGGAAAGATTAGACACGATTCTGACATCAAAAGGTCTTTTTGAAACAAAAAGCCAGGCTCAGGCTGCAATAATGGCAGGTTCTGTGAAAATTAACGGGCAGAAAGTAACAAAAGCCGGAGCCCAATTCCCGGAAGATATTAACGATATAGAAGTTAAAGCATTGCCTTATGTAAGCAGAGGCGGCTTTAAGCTTGAAAAAGCCTTGAAAGAATTCAATATATCAGTACAGGATAAAATTTGCCTTGATGGCGGAGCCTCTACAGGTGGCTTTGTTGACTGTCTCCTGCAAAATGGCGCCAAAAA
>DNSU01000158.1 GCA_003499585.1 Cyanobacteria bacterium UBA9579
AGTTTTTCATGGAAAGCATGTTCTAAGTCAGCTGGTGAATTGAATGTTTCGCTAGGAATATTGCCTAGAACTTCTTTTACTCTTACAGGATTGCCTTTTGTGTATTCAATTTCTTTATCGCCATATCTTTGCATAATGTCTTGTTTTGACATTGGGAAGCTGGCGTTTTTAAAAATTGAAGCTACAGCTGCTGCGCCATAAGCATGTCCTGGAGCTGGTCCACGTTCACCCATTATGTTTTCCTCCTTTAATCGTACATGTCGTGATAGTGTTTACAGTTTTTCATGGAAAGCATGTTCTAAGTCAGCTGGTGAATTATATGTTTCATTTGGAAGATTGCTTAAAACGTCTCTTAAGTTTACAGGATTTCCTTTTGTCCATTCAATTTGCTTGTCGCCGTATCTGTTGATAAGATCATTTTTTGACATTGGGAAATTAGCGCCTGATATAGCTTGTGTTACTGCTGCTGCACCGTAAGCATGTCCTGGAGCTGGTCCACGTTTACCCATTATGTTTTCCTCCCTTTTTTTATCTTTTCTGGAATTTTTCATAAATAAAAGCAAAAATTTACTGTATCCGCTATCATTTTAAATTGTTTAAAATAAAAAACATTAAACAATCGATTAATTTTTTTTAAAAAAATATGAATCGTGACTTATCCGAGCTGGTTAAATAATCACTTTAAATATGATCTGGAAACTCAATACCTATAGTTTTCGATAAAATTTTTATAAGGTCTTTCTGACTTTTTGGATGTTGAATGCATCTTTCGATATTTTTTCTGTCAAACCAGATTCCTCCGCAGGTTTCACATTTATTAACGATGATGCCTGTGCCGTTTAGTTCAATGGGAACAAGTTTGGTTTTATCTTTTGGACATTCATATAAATCGGACTTTTTAATTCTTTGTCGATCTTCTTTAGATATTCGTTCGCTAAATTCTTTTTTAACATCGATATCCTGTTGTTGTGCCCATTTTTCTTCTTCGCCTGATGGCTTAAAACCCATATTATCCCCCCATATTTTTCTGGATTAAGTCTGAGATGACAGTGTGTGGTGTTGTTGGAATGATTAATGACTTAAAATGACTGTACTAACTCTACGAATAACGAGGTGGTATTGGAATCATTGGTGGCTTAAAAGAGTGACTGTGCCGCCTCCACGAATAATGAGGTATTATTGGAATGATTGGTGGCTTAAAAGAGTGACTATGTCACCTGTTCTTTTCTTTAAATTATAGATAAATATTCATGACTTAAATCCGACGATAATCCTATGTTATAATCTAAATAATCAATGTAGAGGGTAAGTTTCTAAAAAATGAAGATTATTTAAAGTGAGTATAGAGGAATTAACTTTAACTGAAGAGATAAATAGCTGGTTGCAGGAATATAAAAAGGCTGAAAATACTAAGGTTAAAACTCAGCTGAGAGATTTAATCGTTCTTGCCTATTTGCCTTTTGTTAAAAAGATAGCATATGGACTTGCAAGAAGAAGCACTGACCCGATAGAAGACTTAATGCAGATCGGGAGTGTAGGCCTGCTAAAAGCTATTGATCAGTATGATACGAATCTTGGTGCAAGTTTTAAAACTTATGCTACATATCTTATTACAGGCGAAATCAGGCATTATCTGCGTGATAAAGGTAATATGATAAGGGCTCCAAGAGAATTACAAGAACTATCTTTTAGAATTAACCAGCTTATTCAGGAATTAACAACAAAATTGAGCAGGATTCCTACCGATCTTGAAATTTCTGAAGTATTAGAAATCCCTGTTAATAAAGTATCTGAAGTTACCGAAGTAGATAGAAGAAAGCAGATGGTATCTTTAGATCAGGTAGTTTCAGGAAGTAGCGAGAGTGAACAAACTTTTGCTGACAGACTTGTTGACGACAAGTATCAGGATTTTCTCATGGCCCAGGAAGACAGAATTATGCTTGGTGAAGCTGTAGAATTATTAAGTGATTCTTTAAAAGAAGTTATAAAATTGAGCTTTTTTGAAGATCTTAGCCAGAATGATATTGCTAAAAGACTTAATATATCTCAGATGCAAGTTAGTAGACGACTTAAAAAGGCTATAGCAGAGTTGTTTAGGATAATTACTTGTAATCAAAAAACAGTAAAAACAAATTATTAGTTTTTAGGTGATATTAGCACCTAATTAAATGACCAAGACTATTATTGAATTTTAATTGTGAGGTAAGGATGGAATCATTAGGTGATTTAAGCCCTTTTATGAAGATATACATACTTGTAGTTACAGGTATAGTAGGGCTTGTTATAGGAAGTTTCTTGAATGTAGTGGCATTAAGATTGCTTTGCGATGAATCTTTTGTTTTTCCCCCATCCAGGTGTCCGAATTGCAAGAAATCTATAGCCTGGTATGATAATATTCCCGTTCTCAGCTACTTTTTATTGAGAGCTAAATGTAGAAATTGCAAGGAATCTATTAGTATTCAATACCCAATAGTTGAGCTGGCAACAGGTATTTTGTTTGTCGCAGTTGTATATGTCTTTGGGCTTACTTTAAATACCCTGTTTTTACTTGTTTTAGTCTGTGGATTAGTAATTATTACCATAACAGATATAAGAGAAAAGCTAATTTTTGACTTAACTACAGTGCCATTAATTCCTCTGGGGCTTATATATAACTTTTTTGACGTAGGAAATACAGGGCGAACAGTTACAGTTCCACTGGAAGGGATAAACACATCTATTGTATTAAATGAAATTTTTATTTCAGCAGTAATTGGAGCTATTATAGGGGCAGCTTTCTTTGAAATATCTTCTCGGCTTGGTTTACTCCTTGTAGGAGAATATGCTTTTGGCTCAGGTGATTCTATAATAGCCGCTGCCCTTGGAGCATGGTTTGGCTGGCAGATGATTTTAGTGATTCTGGCAATCAGTTTTATCGCCCAGCTTTTTATTGGTATTCCTGTTATTTTGATGAATATGTATAAGGATAAAGATCATAAATCGCTTATAGCAATGGGATTTTTACTGTTCTCCATCGTAATTCCATATATTGGAAAACAGTTAGGCCTGGTAAATACTTTAATTGGTGCTTTAGGAACTACTTTACTTGCTTTAGGTGTGGCCATTGGAGCAATCTTTGTTATTATGCGGGGACTTAGAGAAAGACAGAGTTTTACTTTCCTTCCTTTTGGCCCGGCGCTTGTTATAGGTGGCCTTGTTGTAATGTTTTCAGGGCAAGAAGTCTTAAACTGGTATTTGAATAGCTTATAAGGGTTATTCAAAAATACTTTTTACTAATATATAGTATAAAAATTAATAAAAAATTAGGTGATATTATCACCTAATTTAAGTTATCGACTCAGGAATCATTTTAGACTTAATTTAATGTTATCAGTTAAGAAAGAGGAATAAATGAAAGTCCTTTTGACGGATACTCATTGGCGTACATCATATTATGTATGTAAAAGTCTTTCTAAAAGAGGAATAGAGGTTGTTGGTTTAAAATATAGAGATACCATTTTTGATAAAACCAGATATTATAAGCAGATTATAAATGTTCCTTCATTAGAAGATGAACCGGATCTTTGGTTAGAAGAAGTTATGAAGCTAAAAATCTCTCATGCTGCTTTGATTCCCATTTCAATAGAATCTTTAAAGTTAGTAGCCAGCAAAAAAAAGATATTAAAAGATAAGTTTATAGTTCCGGATATTTCGATTGATCAATTAAATATGGCAAATGATAAGCAGAAGGCCATTAATTTTATGCGTGAGCTTGGAATTAGAGTTCCAGAAACAATAATGCCAGAATCTCTGGAAGAAGCTGAAAAATTGATAACAAAGTTTGATTTTCCCATTGTAGTCAAATTACGAGAAGAAAAAAATCTTTCTCCTGTAGAGCGATATGGAATTGCTCATAATAAGGATCAATTTATAGAGCTATACAAAAACCTATCACTATTACAGCCTTATCCTCTAATTCAAGAATATGTTCAAGGGCAGGGTGTAGGCATTTCATTGCTGTCTCAGAAGGGAAATATTATTGCTATGTCTTCACATCAAAGATTAAGAGAACAGTTTTTAACTGGAGGGCCCAGTACATATTGCTCCGTTTTTGATTCAAGCATACTTAAAGAGTGGGCAATTAAGTTTACACAAGCTTCTTGTTGGAACGGAATTGCAATGCTTGAGTTTAAATACGACAGAAGCAATGATACTTTTTATTTTATGGAAGTAAATCCTCGATTCTGGGGGACAGTTGAGCTTGCAATAAGGAATAATATAGATTTTCCTTATTTATATTTTAAATGGTTAAACAGTGATATAAATGATTCAATAGTCCATACTAGTGATAAACTATTAAAGTTAAAGTTTATATCGGATGATATTTGTGCTTTTACGAACTCTATACTTGATTTGGATAAAAATAAAAGAAGAAAATTACTATATAATTACGTTCAAGAATATACAGATCCGCAATTAAGTTATATGTTCTTAGATTTACAGGATCATAAAATTATAGGAGAGGAAGTAAAAAGGATTATTATTCAATTATTAAGATTGGCTAAATATACTTTGTAGAGCTAATTATCTTAAAAAGA
>DNSU01000195.1:0-4582 GCA_003499585.1 Cyanobacteria bacterium UBA9579
GACAATTCAGTACACTTTAATTTCTGTTGTCCTTTACAGGTTCCGTTTTTAACTATATTTTCACTGCCGCATTTTGTGCATCTATAAACATTTTCTTCTTTAATCATTTCTCTTATCCCAATATTTCAAATTTAATTATTTTCATTATGAAATATTGAAATTATTTTTCATCAGTTATTTGTGCTACATTACTATATATTCTTCAAGCTTCTGATTTTCATCCCATTCTTTATCGAGAAAACGTTTTAATTGATATGATGAAACATTTGTAAAGGGTTCACATCCCTTGCTATAGCTATATTTGCCATCATATGCCAAAAGACCTATTGTCAAAGAATTTGCTATTCTGTTAAAATTATTCATAACCTCTCACCAAGTAATAATAAGTGTTGCAACTATTATTATACAATGAGAGGCCTTGTTTTATTAACTTTTTATTCTACTGCATGATTCCTGTGATTTAGGAACGATAGCCGAATTCTTTTAGAGAGAGGTCTTTTTTACGCCAGTCTTTTTTGACTTTTACAAATAATTCAAGAAAAACTTTCGTCTCTAATACCTTTTCTATTTCGGTGCGGGCTTCTGATCCAATCTTCTTAATCATTGAGCCTTTATCGCCTATGATTATGCCTTTTTGAGAATCCTGTTCTGCATAGATTGTAGCAGCAATACTTACTATATTAGGCTTTTCTTCATATGTATCTATAACAACGGCGACGCTATGAGGAATTTCTTCACGTGTATTAACAAGTATTCTTTCTCTAATCATCTCCTCAACAATAGTTCTCATATTTTGATCGGTAATTTCTTCGTCAGGGTAGTATTGAGGACCTTTTGGAAGCTTTCGATAAATATTTTTAATCAGATCATCTATATTTCTGCCTGTTTTAGCAGAGATCTTGACCGTAGGAATTGATCTTTCTTTAAATAATTCCTTATAGCTTTCAATGTTTTCATCTCTTTTTTCAGTGGATTTTATCAGGTCAGCTTTATTAACGACCATAATTATTGGAATATCTGTTTCCAGTAAATTATTTATAATCCATCTATCTCCAGGGCCGGCTTTTTCAGTGCCATCTACAAGGTATAATATTAAATCTGAGTCAGGCACAGCAAGTCTTGCTTCTTGCAGTAAAAACTCACCCAGCTTATGCAGTGGTTTATGAATTCCAGGGGTATCAACAAAAATTATCTGACCTTTCTCAGAAGTATAAATTCCTCTGATTCTTCTTCTTGTAGTTTGTGGCTTGTCACTTGTTATAACTATTTTTTGGCCGACTATTTTGTTTAGTAATGTTGATTTGCCAACATTAGGTCTGCCAATAATTGAAACAAATCCTGATTTATATGACATTTTAATTACTCCAATTATTAAGATTAGCGCTGGTGGGTAAGGTGCTGAGCTGTTGGTGTAGAAGCCTTGTTTAAAGCAGATACCCACCCTACTTTATGCTTTTGACTGAGATTGCCACAATTTTTGGCTTGCAATGACATAGGGTAAATGTTGAGATTCTTCGCTTCGCTCAGAATGACAATAGGAGCAGAATGACAACAGAAATGCCCTTATTCTTCTGTTTCCTGATTGTCAACAAAACCGTCCTCTTTGTAAAGAATAACCCGAACGATTTTATGGCCATCCATTGATTCAACTTTCATTCTGATTTCATTTCCTTCAACTTCATCCCCAACTTCAGGCTCTCTTCCTACAAGACCAAACACATAGCCTCCTATTGTCTGGAAGTCTTCAGTTGGCAAGTCTAAGTTAAAACGTTCATTTAGGTCATAAATTTCTGTTTTGGAATTTACTATTAAAGTATTTTTATCTACTTTTATTATTTCAGGATCAGGAATATCATATTCATCCCAAATTTCACCAACAATCTCTTCAAGAACATCTTCCATTGTTACAATGCCTGCAACGCCGCCATGTTCGTCTACTATAGCTGCTATCTGAGTTTTACTTCTGTTAAATTCATTTAACATATCACTGATAGATTTATTTTCAGGGACGATAGTTAAGTCTCTTGCCAAATCTTCAAGCTTGACATTCTCTTTATCGTTATTTTTCAGCACAGCTAAAACATCTTTAGCATTAATCACACCGATAATATCATCTACGTTATCCCTATAGACAGGTATTCTGGTATGTCCTGAAGTAATAATTTTATCCATTAATTCATCAATACTTGCATTTGCCTCAATAAAATCAATATCCGTCCTTGGAACCATAATTTCCCAGACAACTGTATTGGTAAAATCAAAGAATTTGGATAGCATTTTGGCTTCCTGATTTTTCAAGACACCCTTGCCTTTTCCTTCTTCAATCAGACTTTCAAACTTTTCGCCCCAATTTTCTTCGGTATCATCAGCCTGAACTTCAATAGTTACGTGAGCGACATTCTTGATTTTTTCTTTAATTTTTTCTTCAAGCTTATCTGCAATATCATCAGCGTCTTTAACCTGAGTTTCAGGATCAACTTCAATTTCCATGTTAACTATAAGGCCTGAAGCACCCATATCCATAGTTTTTAAATCATGAACCTGAGATATCCCATTAACATTAGCAGCTATTGTTCTTATTAATTCTTCTATCTGAGGTTTAGCTGCTGCGCCTGTCAAGGAATTCATGTTATGCCTTAGCAGGTATATGGCTAATCCAAATAACATAAAACCAATTATTATTGATGCTATCGCATCAGGAATATGAGCAATAGAATTATCAACAAAGAATTTTGATATAGTAATTGCGATTAATGCAACTATAACACCTGTTAAAGCTGCCATGTCCTCATACCAAACAAATTTAGTAGTTGGACTTTTGATATGGTGTATATGATGAAATGATTTTAAAAATGCTTCATACCTGTTATTAACTTTTATTTCGGCTTCTTCAACAACTGCTGAGCTTGCACTAGAAACAGCCCATACTTCAAAAGCTATGCTCCCTACAAGAGTAATAGCAATTAAATGGTAATTATCCAGTAATTCTGCCACATGGCCATGTCCGCTAACTAGCCTCATGCCACCGCTGTATAAAGATACAACCGTACCAATCAGCATTAAAAGGCATGCAAAAAGAGCCCAAATGTTAGCTTCCAGTCCATATCCAAATGGATGGAATTTATCTGCCGGCCTACTGCACCTTTTAAACCCTACCAAGAGGCATAAACTATTAAAAGCATCTGCAGCAGAATGAATTGCCTCTGAAAGCATTGCGGAACTTCTGCTGAAAAACCAACATACTATTTTAATTCCAGCTATTCCCAGATTTGCTATCAATGCTCGCCAAATAGCAAGTTCTGAAACTGTATTTTCTTGCTGTTGTGATTTATCACAAGCGCTTTTTGTCGCTAAATATATCTGGTGACTATCGCTGTCTATATTACTACCATATGAGTCTGATGACATAGATTCTTGTTCCCCTTACACTATACTCTTCATACACGGGAACGAATCATCATTCTCAAATCTAATCATGGATGTTCCTCTTAAACTAACCGTAATTTTTATATGCAATAACATAATAACAAATTTCTTTGAACTTTGCTTGTATATTTTTAAATATTGGTAAAGTAATACTTATATATTTCATTTTTTTTATGATATTCATTTCCTGAAATTGAGATGAAATCATAATCTCAGAATGATAAAGTTTCCAGCACTCAAAGATATGTACTAAATCTGGTACTTAATTAATCTTAAAATTTTTAATAAGTATTCATAGATTTATCAGTGTTTTCCTGATTAATCCAGTTATAAACACATATTTTACAATAGCCACGTGGTTTATATTCGGTGAGTCATTGTATGGGAAAAACAAAAATGATAATATTCCTTAGCATAAAGTATGACTATTATTAAAAAGTAAATAGTCAAAACATAATAAATCAAGTTAGTTATTAGTTAACAGAAAGGTATATTATGAAAGCAAGCGTAAATAAAAACACATGCATAGGTTGTAGTATTTGTATTGACATATGTCCAGGAATATTCGAGTTTGACCCACAGGGAATTTCTGAAGCAACTACAACTTTTATTTCTCCAAGGCTCGAACATGATGTAAGAGCAGCAGCAGATGCTTGTCCAACACAAGCAATATCCGTTATGTAAAGTAAAATGAGAGGGGTAATGCCATGAAATGTAGAGATGTAATGACCAAATATATCAAAATGTGTCGTCCCGAATGTACAGCTAAAGATGCCGTTCAGATTATGCAGGAGTTAAATTGCGGTGCAGTTCCTGTTATAAATGAAAATAATGAAATACAGGGAATGGTAACAGATAGAGATATAGCACTATATACAATTCTGAATAATAAAGATCCTGAAACAACACAGGTAAAAGAATTTATGTCAAAACCTGTAGTAACATGCCATCCTGACGATGATATAGATATTGCTATAAAGAAAATGAAAGAAAATAAAGTAAGAAGGTTACCTATTGTTGATGAAAATAATAAAGTAGTAGGAATAATCTCTCTTGGTGATATTGCAGTACTTTCAGGAGAAGAGCATGAAGTTTACGAAGCCCTTGAGAATATCTCAGAGCCTGTTTCAAGCATAAAATAATAACCTATATAAAA
>DNSU01000195.1:4688-6516 GCA_003499585.1 Cyanobacteria bacterium UBA9579
TCTTCTCTTTTTATTTTTATAATGCCTTTAGACTAACATTCCAATATTCTATCTTTAACTATTGTCTCTGCATCTATTTCTTCAATGTATTTAATTGCACTTGTTGCAGCTAAGGCTCCATCTGCAGCAGAAGTAATTACCTGCCTTAATGGAGTTACTCTGATATCACCTGCTGCATAAACACCTTTGCAGTTTGTTGCAAGGTTAACGTCAGTTATAACGAAACCTGCTGCGTCCATTTGAATCTGCCCTATAAGCAGCTCAGAATTTGGTGAAAATCCAATATACGGGAATACACCATCAGTCTGTACTTGACTAACTTCACCTGTTTTTACATTTTTTACGGTTATGGAATTAACGCTGTTTTCACCGTTGATTTGCTCAACTACTGTGTCAAAGATAAAGTTAATTTTAGGATTATTAGTTGCTCTTTGCTGATAAAGCCTGTCTGCTCTTAAGCAATCTCTTCTGTGTATTATATTTATGCTGGAAGCAAATTTTGTAAGGTAAAGGGCTTCTTCTACAGCAGCGTTACCTCCGCCAACTACACTTACAACTTTATCTTTAAAGAATGCGCCATCACAAACAGCACAGTAGCTTACGCCTCTGCCTGCAAATTCTTCTTCTCCAGGAACTCCTAACTTTCTGGGTTGTGCTCCGGTTGCAATGATTACTGTCTTTGATTTTAAACTATATTCTAGTGTTTCCATTGTTTTTATATCTGAAACTAAATCAACTTTTGTGATTTCCTGAAAAGTGTATTTCTCAATATTAAATTTATCTGCGTGTTCTTCAATTTTTTCCATCAATTCAAAGCCGCCTATGATTGGAAAGCCAGGATAATTTTCTATTTCCAGCGTATTGCTGACCTGTCCGCCAAGCATGCTTTTATCAATTACAGCGGTTTTAAGGTTGCCTCTTGCTGCATAAATCGCAGCAGATAGCCCGGCAGGTCCTCCTCCCAGTATTATTAAATCATAACTTGCTTCTTTTAGTTTTTTCATTCCTTCCATGAGTTTGCACCTTTTTATTGACTAACTATTATTTTGCGAAGATATCTTCTAACCGTGGCCCTGAAATTTTTGATCCGCTCACTTCATATTCTACTATACTGGTATTAATAAGTTTACCCCATCGGTAATGTTCAACCGTGATTATATCAACACCAAAGAATTTATCTCCATCAACCGTGATTTTAGCTTTTTCATATTGTTTGACTTTATCAGTAAAATTCTCTCTTGTAAATACTGCCGTTTTGCCCTGCACTTCATTTACTTTGATTGAAGCTGATGCTTTTGATACCGGGTTAGTAAGAGTAATAACTTCCTGGAATTTGTCAAATGTCCATATATCAGAACTTTTACCTTTGAATACATCTGGATTGTTAGTCCTTATAATGTTTCCTATTACAGACCATGTGCCGTAAAACTCCTGCGGCAAGTCAGTGCTAACTGCGATATTGCCTCTTAATACTCCATCTTGAGAAATAGTTGTTTTCTCATATGCAGGATTTAGTTGAATAGGATCGATTTTTCCTATTGCTAAATTCAGGATTATAAAAGGTATTAAAATATAAGACGTCATAATTTTAAATTTTATCCCTTTATTGAAAAACTTTGAAATTCACCTGCATAAGGCTGTTTATGTATCTCAATATCAGTAACAAAAGCCATGGATGGACCTTGTTTGCACCAGACTAACATCTGTTCAATTGCATTTTCATCACCCTCGAATATAGCTTTCACTTTACCGTCATGGGTATTTTTTACCCAGCCTGTTATTCCAAGACTCTGGGCTTTATGAACTGTGCTGTATCTGTATCCAACAC
>DNSU01000023.1 GCA_003499585.1 Cyanobacteria bacterium UBA9579
ATCGGGTAATTGGGTCTTAAATTTGGTTCCATTTCCTTACTTCCCCTTCTCTATATGATATTCACATTATTTATCGTTTTAGTGTTCGCTAAAGATTTAAAGTATAAAGATGTAATTAATTGCTAATTTTTTTTGTTTTGTAAAGTATTATTAATACTTTTTAAAATCTACTGTCTAACCCTTTTTACTTGCATAGAGTGATAAAAAGACAAAAAGTAGTAGCAAAAAGTAAGCTGTTTAATGAGGCTAAGGCAACTGTTTTCCTTTACCTAAGCCTAATACTTCCCTGCCAAAAACAGCAGCTCCGCCTGCTAGAAACAATCCGGCACAAATTGCGTTAATTGGCGGTGGCGTTAACACTGCACCTGCTGCTAATCCAAGTGGAACTGCATAGGTAGCAACTGATTTCACACTTGAAGTTACTAGATTCTTGGCGGTTAAAATTCCTGATAAAACCTTGCTATCAAGACTATACTTTCTAAATCCTGTTTTGATTTTTTCTAATAAAGGACTATCAATCTGAGCTGTTTGATGTTTAACATAGACATCACTAATGCCTGATGTAAGGTCACTTTTAGTTTGCTCAACAGCTTTACGTGATGCTCTTTTAGCAGCATCACCAATTAATAATATCGATCCTCCAATTCCAATAAGCTTTGGTATATAAGAAGCCATAATCTTCTCCTATTTTGCTACTACATTTAAATTTTGTCCTATCTGTGGTGGTGAATTATCTTGTGACATTTGATTAGAATTGCTTTGAATATCTAATTTCTGCCCTGGTTTTGCCTGCAGGTTTTTTCCGGCTAACTTTAATAAAACCCTGCTTGCTGTTAAGGCGTCCTGATTGTAGGCAGCATCTGATTTTTGCATGTTTTTGAGTAACTGAACCGTCAAATCATCTCCTGCCGCATAGCCTGAGTCTAAAGTGGCAAGAGCCATTACCCTTACGCCTTCAGATGGATCCTGTAATGCTTTATTCAGTAGATTTGTCAGAGCTTGATCTTGTATTCTTGATTTATCTTCTTTAAACCTGTTTAAGACTTCTTTAATACCCATCAGTCTTATGTCGGTATTGGCATTATTTAAATAATTTTCTAAAGATTTTACATATTCAACAGATAATGGTGCAGCTTGTTTTGGAGTCTCTGTCTTTTGAGGCTCATCCTGCTTGGTAGGAGGTTGTGGTGCTTGCTGCTGAGGCTGTTGTGCTGGCTGATTTGCATATTGGTTTACTGCTTGGTTGACATACTGATTTGGCACTGGATAAGGGGCGTAATTTGGTCCATAATAAGGCCCATGAGCTTGCCCACCTACTGTAGGATTGTAAATATTTATCCCTACAGCACCTACACTTGGGGTTTGCTTAGAATTATGCTGGTTATAATTTCCGTTAACAGGATAATACGGTTGTGGATAATAAGATGCAGGAGGTTGTGCCTGATTTTGTAACTGTCCAGCAGTATTATTTCCAGCATCATTACCCTGTGAAGGCATAGCTGCTGGAACATTATGGTTTGCATTATACTGTTGTGATACTGGATACACCTTACATCCCTCTTTCCCTGTTTTTGAGTCCCAACCTGATTTTAATGATCACTATTAATATAAAAAATAATTTCTATAAAATTTGCTTTATATTTTTATTCTGATTAAGTATTGTTACAAAGATAAATATTTTTCGATTTGGCACTTTAAAACATTCAATGGATCTAATAATTCTCATATAATTTATAATATAAATTATATGTTTTAAAATTAGCTCGAATTTGAGGTTTAAGAATGGATTTTAATGGCTCTAATGAGATGAATGTTAATAATGAGATCAATAATTATGAGGAAAGTTATAAAAAAGACTTCCCTCAGCACGTATGCAGAACATGTGGCAGATGCTGCAAGTCTATTACCACATGTCATACATATGAAGAATTAAAAGAAATGACAGCACAAGGACAGGAAGAAGCGCGAGTCTTTATAGAGATATTTAAAGCTTATCCTAGTATTGATGAAGCAAGAAAAGTAGTTCCTGAGCAGGTAGAGCAGATTCTTAGTATACTTGAGTGCGAAGAAGGATTTGATATCAATAAAGTAACTTTTTATTACTGTCCTCACGTAACAGATGACGGAAGATGTTCAATTTATGAAGTACGTCCGGGTTGCTGCAGAAGAGCTCCAAATCATGGATGGTCAGTTATGCCTCCGGACTGCGGTTTTGAAGGATGGCAATTTGAACAGAGAGAGAAGCATAAAAAGATGGTCAGATCTGTAAAAGAATATCTCTATATGATTGAAAGCCTTTCTAGAGATGGGAAAGTTCCCGGTAAGGATATGACTGTAGAAGAATTAAGAAAAAATATAGAAGAAAAAATAAAACCCTGGGAAAAATTTGGTTCAAAGTTCTGGTAGATACAAAAAATTCGGAGATAAAGATGTCTGAAGCTGTAAAAAGAGTACAGGAATTACTAAAACTTCCTCAAGATTTGTGCAATATGTGTGGTAAATGCTGTAAAATAGCCACTTTTAAAGGTGGTTTATCTTATGAAGAGATAATAGAATTAATTAATAATCCGGATGAAGACCCTACACAGATCGAAGGAGCCAAAGACTTTTTATCAATTTTTGTGCCTTATAAATCAAGAGAAGAAGCAATGAAAGCAGGCCCTGGGCTTATTGAGAGGGTATTGGAAAGATTTGGCAAAGATTCTGACGTAAGCTTCTTCTATTGTAAATATGTAGGCGAAAATAATTCCTGCTTAATCCACGAAGATCGCCCAATGTTATGCCGCATGTATCCTGTTCCGCATGCAAGAACTTTCTACAATCCAGGCTGTGGATTTGAGGAACGGGGAAAGAAGAACTGGCAGGAAATAGAAGAAATCGTAGAACAGCTTAAAAGAAATCACCAGTAATTAATTTAAAAATATCAACTGACATATAAATAAAGCAGCAAGCATGCCCGCAATGTCTGCAATTAAACCTGCAGCAATGGCATGCCTGAACTTTGTAACCCCAACGGAACCAAAGTATACAGCTAATACATAAAAAGTTGTTTCTGAACTTCCTACCATTACCGCAGCCAGTCTTGCAGTATATGAATCGCCCCCATGCTGAGTGGCAATTTCTGTCATTATTCCTAAAGCCCCGCTTCCTGAAAGAGGTCTGATAATAGCTAAAGGTAGTACATCAGCCGGCATGCCGATTAATCCCAATAGAGGACTGAATGCATGAGCAATCATATCAATTGCACCGGAAGCTCTGAACATTCCAATTGCTACAAGAATGGCAACAAGATATGGAATAATTTTTACTCCGACAGAAAAACCTTCTTTAGCTCCGTCTATTAATGTTTCATATAGAGGTACTCTTTTATATAGAGCCCATACAGGAATAAGCACTAACATTAAAGGAATTGCCCAGGCTGATAAAACTTGAATTATCTCTTTCATTACTCAGCCTCCGCTTTATTAATTAAAGAGGAACTAACTGACTCAAGAGAAGGTTTAATCTGAAAATAAGGGATTTTTTCCAGAATTTTCACAACTGTTATAGCGGTAATTAAAGCAACACTTGTCGCAATTAGTGTTGGCCCAATTATAATTGTCGGATTTTTTGATCCAGCAGCTAATAATACAGCAATAATTGTTGCAGGTACTAATTGAAATCCGGCTGTATTCATTGCAAGAAATGTGCACATGGCATTAGATGCAGTATCTTTATTTGGATTAAGCTTCTGGAGTTCTTTCATTGCTTTTATTCCGATAGGAGTAGCAGCATTTGTCAGGCCAAGCGCATTTGCCGAAAAGTTCATAGCTATGTTGCCAATTGATGGGTGATCAGGAGGTACCTGAGGAAAGAGTCTCTTTGTTACTGGTTTGATTAACTTTGACAGTATGTTTATGAGGCCTGATGCCTCTGCCAGCTTCATAATTCCAAGCCATAAAGACATAACACCAATTAAAGATATTGATATATCGACAGCTAGTTTAGCTGAATCCATAGCAGCTTGAGTTACTGCATCAATACGTCCGTTTATTCCACCTAATACTACTGCTGTTACTATAAAAAATAACCAGATGTAGCCTAACACTTTTATCTCCAAAAATTTCTCGGTGATGACCATCACTTTTCTTATATTTATATTTTACATGGTCGATTTAAAAAAATATATATTTTTTTCCGTACAACTTTGCGTCTTAAACTATTCTATAGTTTTAAAAAAAGTTTATAAGCTGTAAAAAAGTGACTGTATTTAAAAACATAAGATATTTATATGTTTCCTAGTCATAACTTCAATATCGACTAGTTGTAAACTTTTGTAAACTTTTTGTTTGGCATAGAAAACTGAAAATATGTAAACTTTCAGAAACTATATATGTAATATACTAAGATGTAACAAAATCTGGATTTGTTGTTTTGGGTTAGCTTAAGTTATATGACATTAAAGATAAATAAGAATGATCTCAAATGTTGGGATAATATAAGCGTTACTGCTTATAGGATTATTTCGATATTTAATATGCTTGTTGAAAAGTCTTGTAGTGATAAGGAAATCAATGAAAGGCTTCAACAGGATATTATTGGCGCAAGATCGTTGTCTCAAGATACAATTTGTATTTACATCAATACTCTTAGGGCTCTTGGATGTACAATCTCAAGACCTTCAAAGAATAATGACTATAAATATGTCCTCAAGTCGCATCCATTCAAATTAAAGTTAGATAATGATGAAATATACACACTTGTGGAAGTCAGAAAATACATCTCAACTCTCGATGATTGGCGTTTAATGGTTAATGTCGATACTTTATACAATGAAATTATCGACCAGCTTGATTCTGATCAAAAAAAGAAATTTACCCAGACAATGAAGGATTGTTTGAGAGATATTGAGGTCACGCACAAAACACAGTTAATATCTCTGCTTGAAAAATATTGCAGTAAAAAGAAGACTTTACTGATAAGTTATATTTCTCCGGAAACTGGTGAGAAGACAATAGAAATAACCATTGATAAACTTAGTTATGAAAATGGTGCTTTTTATTTATGGGGCAATACGGCTCAGGATGAGACATTGTATTTAAGGGTTGATAGAATCAAGGAAATTAAAGCTATAAATATTAAAAGCAGTAAATATATCCCGCAAATATACTGTGTGAGATACAAGTTAATAGGCATTCAAGCTTTAATGTTCATTCCTAACGAAGATGAAAGCATTATAGAGAAAGATGAACAGGAAATAATTGTTGAAGCAAAAATCCAGAACAAATTTAAATTTATTCAAAGAGTATTGTCTTACGGGAATGACTGCACAGTTATATCTCCTGAAAATATCAAGAAAGAAATAATCTCAAAATTAAAATCAATGTACAACAGTTACAAATAACAGATTACGTAAACTAATGGTGAATATGGGTAAGAAGACAAAAATTAGTTCAACAGCATATCGAGTACTGCTTTTAATGCAATTGTTAAATGCGCATGATTGCAGTATTAATTTTCTTAACAATGTTTTTTCTAATGACCCCAATATTGCCAGAACTTTTTCAAAAGAAGTTATCCTAAAATATATATACACATTAAGATCTGCCGGGTATAAAATCTCAAAACCAAGTCCTGCTAATGATCATACTTATAAGCTGGTTAAAGCACCACTTACAATGAAGTTAAAAGAGCAGGAAATCAAAACCCTTGCTATATTAGAAGGATATATTTCCAGCTTATACCAGGATCGACTGCAAAAAAACTTTAATACTTTAATGGAAAAGCTTTATCGCTACCTATCAGAGGATCAAATAGCCTTATTCAATAATGTCAGAAAAGTCCATCACGAAGAAATAAATGAACTTTCTGCAAAATACTCAGAATATGCCTCACTAATAAAAAAGTTTGAACAATACTGCATAGAGGACCAAAGAGTCATAGTTAAATATAAATTTCCTATTGATGATGAAGAAAAGCAAATAGTACTCGAGCCAAAGTCTATTAAATATGATTCAAAAGATGTTTATATATCCGGTTATAACTCTATTACAGGTGAAAGGCAACTGCTTAATCTGAATAATATCCAGGAGATTAAGCAATTACCCGTTAAATCCAGATATAACTATGTTTTATCCCCAATAATATTCAAGCTTAAAGGAAGATTGGCTAAGGGTTATCGACTTTATGAGGATGAAAAAATAGCAGGAACAGACCCTGAATCAGGAACAATTACAATAGCAGCTTATGTGGATGATAAAAATATGCTGCTTCAAAGACTATTAAAATATGGTGATTTTTGTGAGGTCTTATATCCAAACATTTTTCGGGAAAAGATGATTTCCCTGATAGAAGATGCGTTAAAAAATTATGGCATAACCGTTGTAGGGTAATGGCTGCTTCTTAATAGCATCTTGCTACGTTTTTTATAATTTTTACAATATTATCTGTAGCATTTGGCTTTGCCAGATGCATATTTGCTTCCTGCATACTTTTAAGCCTGTCATAGTCACATAAAATTTCTAAAATTAAACTCATCAAATTATCTGAGCTGCATTTTGAATCATCCAGCCATACTGCTGCCCCGGCTTTTTCCATAGCAACAGCGTTAAATCTCTGATGATCTGCTGCTGCAAATGGATAAGGGATTAGAATTGCAGGTAATTCACTTAAATTCAATTCGGATAGGCTTAAAGACCCTGATCTTGAAATGGCCAAATCAGCAGCTGTGAGCACAAAAGCCATGTCATCAAAATAAGGTCTTAAGGCATATTCCTTATAATCTGAATATTCAGGCCATGCTTGTGTCATTTTGTCCCTGTATTCATCAAAATTTTTCTTACCTGTCTGATGAATTACCTGAAAACCATGTTCCTTAATCAATTTGGGTACAATTTCAAGCAGTGCATTATTTATAGTTTTAGCGCCCTGTGATCCGCCCATTACAAGAATAGTTCTCTTATCAGGACTTAAACCTAATTCTGCGAGTGCAACCTCTTTAGATACTGTGCTAAAATTTGCCCTTATAGGATTACCATTAATCACTATATTATTTGATTTAAGATAGCTTTTAGCCTGCTCAAACGCAACGGAAACAACTTTTGCCCATGGGGCCATAAACTTGCTTACAATGCCAGGATGAGCATCAGAATCATGAATCACAAAAGGAATTCTCAATATAATTGCAGCTAATAGAACCGGGCCACTCACATATCCACCTGTACCAAATACGATGTCAGGTTTGATGCGTATAAGATGAACTATAGACTGCTGAACGCTTTTGTTTAGCTCAAAAAACCACTTAATTAAGCTTAAGCCTGTTTTTCTTGGCATGCCGGATATTGCTATCGGGCGAAATTCAACTCCTTCTCTTGCTGCGATATCTTTTTCCATATTCTCAGAGCAGCCAATGTAATATATATTATTTATCTGAGGATCATTTTTTAATTTTTGAATTACAGCAACTACAGGATAAACATGCCCTCCGGTGCCGCCGCCTGTAACTACTATATTAAGTTTTTTTCTTTCAGACTGCATATTGTGCCTCTTCCGGCTGGATTTTTTTAATTCTTTTTCTTGATATATTTAATAGAATTCCAAGCATCATCATAGTTACTACAACAGAAGTGCCTCCGTAACTAATTAAAGGAAGTGTAACTCCGGTTATAGGGAAAACCCCTGTAGCTACACCGATATTAATAAATGCCTGTATCCCGATAGCAAATGTTATTCCAAGAGCAAGTAGCTTTCCAAAAGTATCTGTACATCTACTAGCAATTATCAGGCCTCGTTGAATAAAAGCCAAAAATACTCCGATCAATATCAGACAACCTATTAATCCAAGCTCTTCAGCTATTACAGAAAAGATAAAGTCAGTATGCCTGAATGGAAGCCAGAATAGCTTTTGCTTGGAGTTTCCAAAACCAACTCCGAATATCCCGCCAGAGCCAATGGCATACCATGATTGTATTAAATTATAACCTATTCCCTGGGGATCAGCCCATGGATTTAACCAACCGGTTATCCTGTTCATCTGATAGCCGTGCATATTCGGTAAAACAGAAAGCGCCAGTATCCCGGCACATCCGCCAAGCAGCAAGGATGATATTCCTCCAGCAAGCATCAATACGCCAGCTATCATAACAACTATCGTAGCAACGCTCAAATTAGGCTGCTTTAAAATTAATATGGCCATAATGCCAACTAAGCCAAGATTAATTAGTAGTTTTTTATCAAAAATTGTTTTTGCACTGACCATTGCGGAGGAAATTAATAAAATAGCTGCAATTTTAGCCAGCTCTGAGGGTTGAATCGGAACCCCGATCAGCCATCTTGAAGCACCATAGCTTTCTTTCCCCATTCCGGGAATATATGTTGCCGCAATTAAAGCAAGGGATATCAGAGAAAAAGGCATTATATATTTTTTTAGTTTTCTATAATCAAATTTGGCGAAAAATACCAGACAAATTACCCCTAACCCAACATACATAAGATGTTTAAGGAAATAATAAGCTGGATTGTCATATAAATATATGCCTTCAGGAGCACCCGCACTAAAAATGGCCATCATGCCAAATGATATCAAAATTACTATTATTATCAACAAGGTACTATCAGGTGAAGATACTATCATTGACCCCTGATTTCTTGCCATTTTTCTTCTTTTAGCTCTAAATTTATTCGTTGCTTTTTTTAATGACATAATCCTTAAAGACTCGTCCTCTTTCCTCAAAGTTTTTAAACATATCAAAACTTGCACATGCCGGTGCAAACAACACAGGACCCAGCTTTAAGTTTCCTGCTGCATCTATTGCTTCTTCCAGCGTAACTGCTCTTGAAATATTCGTATAATTGCCATCCTGCAATGCCTGCTGGAATCTGTCAGCAGCTTCACCAATTAATACCACATGTGCAGCCTGTTTTTTAATAGTTTCAACTAATTCATTTAAATCAGTTCCCTTATCTCTGCCACCTGCAATTAATACAACCTTGTCATCATTAAAAGCTTTTAATGCACAGATAGTCGAATCACAATTTGTTGCTTTAGAATCATTATAATAACTAATTCCACCTATAGCTGTAACGTATTCAAGCCTGTGCTCAGGCGCTTTAAAGTTTTTTATCGTTTCTCTGATTGTATCAGATTCTACTTGAACAACTGAAGCAATTGCTATTGCCGCCATTATATTTTGATAATTATGCTTTCCAATAAGTGAAATATCTTCAACTTCAATTATTTTTTCAATTTTATTTTTGCTTTTGGCAAAAATCTTATTATCTTTCATATATACTGAAGGGCCTGGCATTTCTCTGCCAAAGTATACAACATTTGATAAGCTTTTATGTCTCAATTCGCATATTTTAGGGTCACAGGCATTTAAGATCGCCCATATTGGAGATCTATGATCTGTAAATAGGCCTGCTTTTGCTTCAAAATATGCTTCTTCACTACCATGCCAGTCAATATGATCAGGTGTATAATTCAAAAAAAGTGCTATTTGAGGCTTAAAAACCTGATTTGTCTCTATTTGATAAGAACTGACTTCTGCCACAAAGTAGTCTATATCAGGTTTTTCCACAAGGCTTATAACAGGTAGGCCAATATTTCCACAGGCAGGGGCATTATATCCTGCATTTGTAAGAATTTCTGATACAAGTTTAGTGGTGGTAGTTTTTCCATTAGTACCTGTAATTGCAATAAATGGCACTGAAGTTTCGGTATAAGCAAGTCCAATTTCACCGGTTGACTGAATTTTATGAGATTTTATGAGCCTAATCACCTCAGAATGTGGAGGAATTCCCGGACTGGTAACGACAATATCAGAGTTTAAAATGGTTTCTCCCTGATGTCCGCCCATTTCAACCTTAATGCCAAGAACTTCCAATTCATCTATCTTTTGCTGGTCTTCTTGTCTTTCAGCTCTTTTCTCACTAATTATACAATCTGCCCCTTTACTTGATAGATACTTGGCGGTTGCTATACCGCTTAAGGAAAGTCCTAATACAGTTACGTTTTTATTTATCCATTTAATCGTCATTTCATTCAAACCCTCTAATTAGGATAAGTATAATTTAAACATTATAGCTATTACTGCAAAAACTAATCCAACAAACCAGAATGTATAAACAATTTTTGATTCAGACCATCCTGATAATTCAAAATGATGATGAATAGGACTCATCTTGAATATTCTTTTGCCTGTTGTCTTAAAGCTAATTACCTGTAAAATCACAGATAATGCTTCTATAACAAATATACCACCGATAATTACAAGCCATAATTCACACTTTCCAATTACTGCCAGTGTTCCAAGCACTCCACCCAGCGCCAGGCTGCCAGTGTCTCCCATGAAAATTTTTGCAGGCAATTTATTGTAATATAAAAACCCAAGACAGCTTCCTGTAATCGCTACTGAAACTATTGCGATATCAATGCGTCCTGTCACTATACATAAATAAGTAATAGCAGCTAAAGCTATAAACATAGTTCCTGCAGCAAGCCCATCAAGACCATCAGTTAAATTGACGGCATTAGATGCACCAATAATTACAAATATTGCAAAGAACGGGTATAAGAGGCCTAGATCTATATTATAAAGTCCAAAAACAGAAACCGATCTCTCTCCAAGGAAAGTTACATATACCGCTGGAATTATTGCAATCAAAATCTGCAATAGAATTTTACCCTTTGCGCTCAAACCCTTGTTTTGCTTGTGGATTATTTTAGCTATATCATCTTGAAATCCTATAAACGTAAATAAAGCAAAGGTTAATAAAATAATAAAAGTATCAAAGCTGGTTCTTTGTGCCATCAGTAATCCTAATGTAGCGGCAACCATAGCAGGCAACACAATAATTATCCCACCGGCAGTTGGAGTACCAGCTTTTTTGGCATGCGAAACAGGTGCTTCTTCCCTAATAAACTGACCATATAGATTTTTTTTCAAAAAATCCAGATAAGGCACCCCTGCTATCAGGGTCAGCAACAGTGCTATTAAAGCTGATACATAAACTAACGTCATTAGTATACCTATTTACCCACTTTTATTTCCTGCAAACCTTCTGCAATATACTCAAAAGACATAGATCTTGAAGCTTTTAACAATACAACAGAATTTGGTTCTATGCTATTAATTAGATATTTTACAACTTCATTGTTTTTACTGAAAGATTTAATTTTTGTTGCATCATTTTTTACAGTTTCAGTTATTAATCTTGCCTTGTCCCCAATTGTTATTAGTTGAGAAATTTTCTTATCATTCAAAAAAGTCCCGATTTCTCTATGGAGCACATCTTCATGCTCGCCTAATTCACCCATATCTCCTAGGACTAATACGATTTTAGAATTTTTATATGAGTTTATAGTAGCATTTATAGAAGCTTTCATAGAATCAGGATTGGCATTATAGCTATCATTAATTATTTTTACATTATTTTCAAGCTCAATAACCTGCCATCTGTTTTCAATTGGCTTATACTGAGCTAAACCCTTAGCTATATTATCAGATGAAACTCCTGCCAGTTTACCTGCTTCAATTGCAGCTAAAGCATTAATAATATTGTATTCACCTGAAACATTTAATTGATAAGTATTATTCTTATATATAAACTGAGAACCATTATCATCAGTCTTGATTATTTGCGCATCATTCAGGTCATAATAAGCAGTTTTCCCCTTCCAGAAAAGAGTTTTTTTGACCAACTCATCATTATAAGAAACAAGAACGCCTTCTTTGTTTAAATGTTTCACAATTTCACATTTTGCCTGAGCTATATTCTCAATACTGCCAAGCCTTCCTATATGTGCTGTTCCAATATTTGTTATTACTGCAACATCAGGTTGTGCGTATTTAGATAAAACTTCTATTTCTCCAGACCCTCTCATTCCCATTTCAACAACTAAAAATTCAGTATCATCAGGCATTCTAAGCAAAGTCTGACATAAACCTACTTCATTATTATGATTTAGTTGAGATTTATGGGTTTTATACTGCTGTGATAAAACAGAAAATATCATTTCTTTTGTGGTGGTTTTACCGGAACTTCCTGTAACTGCAATTGTGAGAGGCTTTATCTTACGTCTTTTAGCATTGGCTAGCTTCAGATAAGCTTCTAATGTATCATCTACTCCGATAACAAATTTTACTAATCCAGCGTAAGAATCCACCTGCTTTTTATGTTTTTTATCTACAAAATATCCTCTACAGCCATTTTCAACAGCTGTCTTTATAAAATCATGCCCATCAAACTTGGCACCTACAAGAGGCAGGAAAATTTCTTCAGGAGAAATTGTTCTGGTATCTGTAGAAATTGTAAAGTTACCGGAAGTATTAGTTTGTAATAGTAACTCTGCACCTGTAATTTCTAAAATATCTTTAATCTGAAATTTCATTTTTACTCAATTCAAATATGACTTTACCCTTTAGAATTTTACAGTAAAAACAGGAGTACAGCAAAATATCTATAAGTCAGGTATCAATTTTGCTACTTCAAAAATTGTTTTATTTGTTACAATAGGGTAATATTTTTATTCTATTAAAGTAGTATATTTAGAATTGCAAGTAGTACTTTAAAATGCCAAATCAGGATGTAACTATGAAAAAACTTCTTCTTTTAATAGTAATGTTTAATTTAATTTCAATACCCGCATTTGCTCAGCAGGAAATACAGTTTAAACCTACAAAAAGACCATCATTGCTGATAAAGCGTGATTTTCCAATGATTTATAAACCATCCAAACTAATTATTGGGCAGGAAAATAAAATTTCTATAAAAGCAGAACCAGGCAGCTATGTCTCATTAGCTTACTCAGAAAATAATTCAGGAGCACCTTTATTTTATGGACATAAATTAAGACTTGGTACTGAAAGAAAAACCAGAGAAGCTGTTATTCCTGAAAACGGACTGCTTGAACTTGGACTTAATCTTCCTGATGATAAAAGCCTTGAAGGCAAAACCATTTATTTAGAAGCAGTTATATGGAAAGATCAGGATTTCAGTGATCTGGAATTAGCAAAAGTCATCGGTCCTAATGGCAGAGAAACCTCTAACAATGGTGTAATAGTAAGTTTACCTCCACAAGATGCATCCAGGCCAACGTTTGCCCCTGCAATGCCAGGAGCACCCGTAGAAATGATGCACGCCGCAAAATATATAGATGATATGAAAAAAGGCTTTCAAGGAGAGGATTCATCCGAAGAAGATGAATCTCAGCCTGATATTCATAGAGAAATGCAAAATATGTATCAAACACCAGTTATTTTGAGAAATTTAAAGTCTCCTGAGTTAAATAATGAGTAAGTTAGAGGGTAAGGTTTGAATAGCCTGACTAAAATTATTTTAATACCACTGGATAATAGGCCTGTTAGCTATACTTTGCCTGTGCAAATAGGTCAATTAAATAATAATGTTGAAGTTTTAGTTCCTCCTCGAGAGCTTATAGGCGGACTTACACATAATACTAACGTAGATAATGTTCTGCTATGGTTAAATGAAACTATACAGAACAATAAAATAGATTTTATAGTATGCAGTCTTGATACCATTGCATATGGCGGGTTAATTCCATCAAGAAGAAATCCTGATACTGAAGCTATGATAATGGCAAGATTAAGCGACTTTAAAATCTTGATTGAAAATCATAAAAAAGAGCATAATACTCGATTATATGCTTTTAGCAGTATAATGAGGATTTCAAATAACAATATTAATGAGGAAGAAAAAGAATACTGGGATAAATATGGTGAATTAATCTTCAAATTTTCCTATCTAACCCATAAAATCCAGCTGGAAGACAAAAAAACAGATAAAGATGAACTAAGAGAAATTACAAATCAAATCCCTGAAGAGGTTTTAAGAGATTATTTACTCGCAAGAAAACGCAACTTTGACGTTAATAAATACTATTTAAGCTGGATTGAAGATGACTTTATCGATTTTATGGTATATAGTCAGGATGATACAGCTCAATACGGTCTTAATGTTATGGAAGGAAAAGCATTACAAGGTCTGATTTCAGAAAAAGATCTGTCATCAAAAATAACTGTGCAGACTGGGGCTGATGAAATTCCTGATAACTTGTTAATTAGGGGGCTAGTAGAAAAGAGCAACCAAAAGCTTTCCATTTTTCCTGTATTTTCTACTGAAAAAGGCCCAAATATTATCTCAAGATACGAAGATAGAACCATTCTTGAATCAGCGTTCGGGCAAACAAATCTTTGTGGAGCCCAAATAACAGACTCAAAAGAAAAAGCAGATATTATATTACTTGTACATACTCCGGCAAATGCTCAAAATGACTATGCAATGAGTATATATGAAGACCCGGAAAACGAAAAAGCAATAGAGCTTTGTATAAATATAATTAAAACCACAGATAAGCCTGTCATATTAGCTGATATTGCCTTTGCTAACGGTGCTGATAATTTGCTTGCAAAAAAATTATTAGCTGATGGCGTTAATCTTGATATCTTATATGGATATGCAGGCTGGAATACTACCGGAAATACTTTGGGTTCAAGTTTATCTATGGGCATATCAAGATACCTTGCAGAGAAGTCCGGCAATTTAAATTTTGAAAATTTTAAAAAGCTACTTCTAATAAGAATATCTGATGATTGGGCTTATCAAACAGTAACAAGACAGAAAATTAGAGCCCTGACACATGAGGCAGACACCCTGATTTTAAACGAAGAATTAAAACCTCTGATAATAAATTTAGCTAAAAAGGTCAATTTAACTTTATCAAAAATTGAATTATCATTCCCCTGGAATCGAACTTTTGAAGTCGAAATAAACATAGAAACCTAGTATTTCAACGTAAATAATGGGTGATATTATCACCAAAATAATGATTGGAGGAATATATTTTCTTCGTCGCTTGATATGCTAGCGCATATAGGCTCCTACAAAAATATATTCCTCCAATCAGATAATTAATTCAGGGGGAAAATATGAGAAGACATCACCACCAAAATCAAATGCACTCTTTATCAATACTAGGAGTTGCACTTTTAGGAACAGCCTTGCTAGCTCAGGCAATAGCATTTAAAGCAATTTATAAGCTTGCAATTAAAGGCATGGCAATAGATAAAGCAAAGTTTAATGAAGTCGAAATCAATAGCCTGAAAGTAAAAAAACTAAAAGTGGTTGAAAAAGAGTAAAACTAACTATTTACCTGCTCTTCATCATGAAATCTGGGGAAATAATACTCCCAGGTTTTAATTTCGCCGCAATATTTGCAGACGGAATGAGAATTCATAAAGGCAAGATCAGGAATAAATTCATATCCATCAACATTAATAATAATTTCGCCGTGCTCGTTAAATTTTTCCGAATATTGCCCCTGCCCCTTGTATGCTGGGCTCATCATCAATCCGAAATTATCTACTGATTTACATTTTGTGCATCTAAACATTTTTATTTTAGTAATACTCCTAAGGCAATGTACAGAATAAAAGTTCTTTCATAAATATCAAGGCATTATTGGAGTAGTCATTAGCCTGCGACAGTACGAAGTACTTATTTCTTTGAATTCTTTCTATTTACGATATCAAAGTATAAAAATGTATAACAGGCACTGCCTAAAGGCAGCATAAGTGAGGTAATTAACCCACCTGCAATCGTTAAAACTACAGTATGAGAGATATCAGTAATGCAAACTCCAGGATTAGCAGGAGTAGAACACAAGCTAAAATAAGGCTGAGAGCCCATTTGTGTCATGTTTCCCAACAATGCTGCTGTATATGCCTTGACAGGAGGGATTGCATGGGCCACCATGCCTGTTTTATCCAGCAAAATCTGAAATATTGGAGGAACTATAGCACTTGTTATGATAAATAAAATAATTCCGAGGGAAAATGTCCTCCAAAAATTTCCTTCAACAAGCCTCCAGCTCTTTTTTAGAACATCTATTGCGGATATAGTTTCAAAAGCGAATACCTGAAAGCTTAAACTTAGATATATAGACACTATTGCCACTATAAATAATGCAGCCAATTCTAATGCTACAAATCCAAATAATGTAGCAGAATTAATGCCAGATAATAGTATTACTGCCGGTAGAGTTAGAGCTAAAAGCCATATTCCTGATAATACAAGGACTAAAAGAATATAATCTTTAGACCTGAGCTTTACAGACTGATTTTGAATCTTCATTTCTGTAAGTTTAAGACTGCCTTGCTTATTTATACTGGCAATCATGGAATTTAGCGAGACCATTGCTACCATATAGTCCCAGAATGCTTTAAGAAATATAAAAAATCCCGGTGTGATTACTACAATAAGCAGCAGAAAAAACTGTAAAACATTACCTGCATTAATGCCTGAAGGAAATACCTGATGTGAATTTTGCGTCAGCCAATAAGTAGGATATAAAATTAAAAATACGCCGATTAATTGGCCAAATACAGGAAACATCATCACTCTGGATAATGGAATAAGGTTTTTAATATAGATTAAAAACCCTTCAAAAATAATCTGAAAAATATTCATTAACTGCGATTTTGATTTACTCATAATTGTCTCACTCTATAAACTCTGTTAGATAATTATAACCACTTATAGTTTTTTATGTAACCAAAAGACTTTTATCCTAAATAAGAGTAAAATAAGTTAAGTAACGATTTGAAATATGTTCTACCTTATTTTACTATGCAAAGTATGATAGAGTCTTTAAAAAATTTAAAAAAGTCTGATTTTTTCGAAAACGCCAATCTTCACATACATACACACTTTTCAGATGGCATTCTTTCACCGCAGGAAGTAATAGAAAAAGCCAGAGCAAGCAATCTTAAACTAATCTCAATAACAGATCACAACTCTATTGAGGCATATAACCATATTCCCCATGGAGATCTAGGTGATTTACAGCTTATAACAGGGGTTGAGTTTGACTGCTGGTATAAAACCAATTTCATCCATATTCTTGGCTATGGTTTTGATATTAACGATAAAAAAATAAAACAGTTATGCGCAAAAGACTTGAATGGCACAAGATATGATATTATAAGAATTTTCAGCAAAAGAAAAGCTCCGCAGGTAATTAAAGCAATAAAAGAAGCAGGTGGAATTGCTGTTATTGCACATCCTGCTTGTTGTTGGAATATGAATCTTAAAAAAATGATAAAAGAATTGCAATCTTTTGGTCTTGATGGAGTGGAAGTGTACTACCCATATACAGGCCATAGGGCAATAGTTAAATTTTATAGTGATGATCAAATAAAAGAATACGCCACAAAACTAAATCTATTAATCACAGGCGGCACCGACTGCCATAGCGATAATATAACCGGCAGATAATACATAATTTTAATCAGAATTTATACAAAACGTAAAATGAGCATGTTTTCACCAAAAACCAAGATGTCATGCCGAACTGACTGCATTTGTTGACAAGCTTGTGAGTCTTACAAATGTGTCCCTACTTGGTGTTTCGGCATTTTCCCAATTTTGGATTGCAGCTTAGAATTGAAATGCGGACAGATCCTGAAACAAGTTCAGGATGACGATATTCGTGAACTAAGCTCACTTTCCCTGATTTTATTCAGGCCAATCATATAAGCCTGATAAAATAAATGTTGTAATCCTAGTATTACTGGGGCACTGATTATCATAAGCATAGCAAATCCCAAAATATTTACAAATATTAGAGGAGCTAGATGTTGATATATTACTGAAATAAAGATAATTAAAATCAGTAAAGTCCATCTTTTAATCATTTCAATTACCGCTTTATTTCTGGACAATAGCAGCATTACTGAATCTAATAGCACATTAAGAATCAAAAACATTATTACTATTTGCATACGTAGTACAGATTGCATAGGAATATATGTTATTGATACAAAACTAAAAAGTATAAGAAATAAGAGTAGATATTCTTTGTAAGCATATTTGAAAATTTTTAATATTTTTATAATATTAAAAGAATCTGTAAACTTAAGCTTATCAGAAAATGATGTAATCGCAATAATACTCGTAATTATAAAGAAGACTAGAACTACTGTTACTATTCCCAAATGAAAGTCCGATATATACGGCTTATTCTTTACAACATTAATCCATAAAATATAAACAGGAGAGAGATAACACAATAAGATACAACTAATCTGTAATCCTGCCCAATTAAGCTGTAATGCTGCCATAGGATCATCCATTCTAATGTTGATTAAATCAGGAAGGATTTTTTTATTATTGTTAATTAAGTTATTGCTAAGCTGAGCTAAATATCCGCATAAAGCCAGAAAAAATATAATTGTTATTGGAGAATTATCTCTACCCCAATATATATCATATAGAAATGCAAATAATATATACAGTAGAAGTATAAAAGTTCCTAATTTATACAGCAAATATTTCTCTTTAAAAAAATATGTAAAAGCTTCTTTAAAACTAATATTCATATTAACCTAATACCTTTTTCTAAAAAATCTATTTTTAAAACCATATACAGTTAATTTTATATTAATTTATAAATTAATATAACTTTTAATTTTTATTTTATTAGGACTTATGCAAAATCTTAATCTACCCATCTAAAGCTTTGGACTGATTTTGGATCGTAGAAATCACCCTCAATTTCTACGGCAAAGCGTCTGAATTTACCGTTGCCAAGCCCAAGTACAGGAATTTTACTTAATCCCGGGATAACATCAATCAGGCCTTTATCAGGAGAAGAAGGCAGGAAGCCTAGCCCTGGAATAAATCCAATGAATGTATTAATAGAAACACTACCAAGAGGGCCTAATAACCCTGATACTTTCTTGGATAGTCTGCCCAGAATCGTAATATCTGATATGTTAGTAACCATATCAATATTTCCTGACATATAAAGACTAAGGTTCTTACCCTGAGAAACTATATTATCAGCTTTTAATATACCGTCTTTAGCAACAACTACACCAGTTAATGACTGAAAATGTCCGGTTTCTTGAGGGGCAATAAGATCAAGAATATTATTTATGTTTAAACCACCCACGCCACTTTGAACAACATTAGCTGCTCTTAATAAATATTCAAGAGAACCGAGTCTGACCAAACGGCCGTCTGTAATTTCAAAATTAGCAACTCCATTGGCATTTGCTATTAATTCTTCAGAGGTAGAGCCTCTGGTACGGAATTGTGCATCACCGTTCAAAATTCCATAAACTTCGTTAGGCAAACTTAATAAGGTAGTTGCAGCAGCGTTAGCCTGTAAATTCTTGGCTACTAAATCCACTCCCAAATCTGTTGTTTTTAAATTGTATAACATCTGACCGTTTGCATTACCACCGGCTGTTTCGAATGATAAGTTAGATACAGTCAGTAACCAGTCAGGAGTAAAGTCAAAGTTAGTGATTAAATTATTTGTAATCAGGTTATGAATAACAACTTCATCGGCAAATACCATGCCATTTTCAATAACAACAGGAGGTAAATCCATTTCACCTTGTTCTTCTATAGTTTGATTAAAAATTTCGGTTATCCTGTCAATATTCAATGATGGAGAATAAGCAACAAGGGATTTAATTAATACAGGGCTATCAATAATATTAGATAATATTGCTTTAAGCTTTAAAGAGGAATCAGCAATAGTTATACTGCTATCTTTTATTATTATTTCGTTTTCATTAAGTGTAGAAATAGCGTAATCAATAGCTATTTCTTTAGATGGTATTACTATGCCATTTAAAGACAGGTTACCAAGTATTTGAGGAGCTGTTACACGGCCTTGCAGTATTACATTTCCAATAAATTCTCCTTGAGAAAAGAAAGGCTGGCCATTCTCAGTCTTAATGGCATTATTGAGTAAGGTTATATCGAACGGAGCGGGCGTTATTATATGGAATTGCTCGAAAATAGGATTGGCTGTTTGTAAACCACTTATAGCACCGTTTATTTTCAACAATCTTTCAAGACTGGCTTCGGTATTTTGTATGCCTGCTGAAGAATTGCTTAATTCTAAAGGAGTATCAGTTACTGCAACTTCAAGGTTTTCAACATTTATTTTGTTTTGAGTACCATTTGCTTTTAAGCTAAATACTCTGATCCTGTCATCAGGTAAATTCAAATTAGCCTGAAAAGACAGTGAAGCTCCTTTGTTAAGGGTCATTTGTCCTAACAAATCCCATGCATTTGCTCTGCCTTTAATAGTTGCACTAATCGGGATAATCCCTTTTGCAACGATAGATTCAGTAAGGTATGGGTTAATGTATCTATTAATATCTACAGAATCAACTTCTGCTGATGTAACAATGTTTAATTTAGGCTGAGCCCTGTAATTATTTACAGTTCCGTCAAGATAAAATTTAGATTGCGATAACTTAGTATTCAGGCTATTAAAAGTAATAAACTCAGGAGTAACCTCCATACTTCCGCTGGTTAATTCAACAGGCATTTCTCCCTGTAAATATAATGCCTTTGCTCCATCAAATTCAATATAAGCCTTATATCCGTCAGGTTCTATATCTGCATTAATATTGACCTGCCCATCTAAATTTTCAAATTTTGCAATTTCGTCTTTGATCCCCTGCGGAACTATAGGAGCTTGAATCAATTCCTGAACTTTATCAAAAGCGAACTTTTGAGCTTTTAACTTAAGCTGAGGAATAAATGCACCTGCAGCATACCCTGTTACCTGACCGGCTATGCTTATAGGGATGCCAAGTACCTCTGCTTGAACTCCTTTTGTATAAACTCCTTCCGGGGTAACATGAATCTGGCCTTTTAAATCATTAACAGGATATCCTAGTTCTTTAGTAACTATAGATGCTTTATTCGTACTAAAATCAGCATATTCTAGCAGGTCTTTACTGTTTACTTTTCCTTTGATTTTAATTTTAGCATCTGCATATCCTGATATTCTGGTAAAATTCTCCAGATTTTTCTCAGCTTCAATTAAAATAGGACTATTTTTAACAAATTTACGCCCAGAATCCAGATCTAATTTAGGAGAAGTTAGTACTAGATCAATATTTTCCGTGTCAATTGTACCGTTAACAGTAACCTGACTTTGTACAGCTGAGCCTTTTAAATCATTGAAAAACACTTTTTCATCTTCATAACTCAGTTTACCGTTAACATCTTTAAACGACTCGGCATAACCTGCAAGAAGTGCTGTGGCTTTGTGAAGGTCCAGTTCACCTTTTGACTTCATAAGCTCTTCATTGCCTGTTAAATAAATAACTGTATCTGCATTACCGTATACTTCTTTAATATCTTTTAACGCCTCTTTGACTTCTTTAAGAAGAACGCTGTTAAAGACAACTTCTTGGCCATCAGCTAAATTCATATTAGGCATGGTAAGTTTCACATCTGAAAAGCCTGTAAGTGTTGTATACCCATCAGCTATTACCTGTGATTCATCCATAAATCCTGATATGCCATTATACTCTACTCTGTCTTTGTTGAATTTTAGAGTGCCTTTTATATCATGGAATTTCCCGTAAAGATCTTCGTAGTACCCTCTTGCATTAAGTACTTCTAAAGCTCCATTAATATCAGGAATACTGGGAGCTCTAAAGCTGCCGCGAATATTCATATTAACCTTGCCAGAACCTCTGCCATATATATCAGGAACAGGTCCAAGTTTGAAATTAAAAATATCCCTGATAACTAGAAGCATTTCACGGCCTTTGTATAAATCAATAACTCCTGTTTTTACATTAAGATCTATGGTCTTATTTACAGGAGAAACTATCCCCGTAGCTTTGATAATTCCGAATTGATCAGTGTATGTAGTAGTATCAAGAGATAATGTCTTGCCCAGAAACTCAATTTTACCAGAACCTTTAGGGACTTTTATAGGGTGTATACCGATTGACAGGTCATCATATTTTAAATCCCCAAATAAATCAGGAGTTTTCGGCCTGCCTTTTATGACCATGTTTACCCATAAATTACTGTCAATATTATGT